>JAICSC010000170.1 GCA_025937085.1 Nocardioides sp. | reverse complement strand
GGTCGCCGCCGCGCTCACCGGCGCCTTCTTCGGGTTCCTGTGGTTGAACGCGCCGCCGGCTCAGATCATCATGGGCGACACCGGTGCGTTGTCGCTCGGCGGTGCGATGGCGGGTCTGGCGATCCTGACCCGCACCGAGCTGCTCCTGCTGATCATCGGCGGCCTGTTCGTGGTGATCACGCTGTCGGTGATGCTGCAGGTGGGCTTCTTCAAGGCGTCGCGGCGGTTCGGCTTCGTGCGCACGATCTTCCGGGTGGGGCCGGGGCACCGGGTCTTCCGGATGGCTCCGCTCCAGCACCACTTCGAGCTGCTCGGATGGGAGCAGGTCACGGTGGTGATCAGGTTCTGGATCATCACCGGGCTCTGCGTCGCCGGCGGCCTCGGCGTCTTCTACGCCGCCTGGGTGGCCAGAGCATGAGTGCGCTCTTCACGAGAACCCCGTGACCCGGGACGTCACCGGCCTGGGCCGCCACGGCGACTGGTCCGGGGTCCGGGCGGTGGTCGCCGGGTTCGGGGTGAGTGGCTTCGCCGCTGCCGACAACCTCACCCACCTGGGCGCCTCGGTCGTCGCCCTCGACGAGAGCGTGGAGGGCAAGGCGGACCGGGCCGAGCTGCTCGGTGTGCTCGGCGCGGACATCAGGCTCGGCGAGGGGACGACGCAGACGCTCCCCGACGACGCCGACCTGCTGGTCGTCTCGCCCGGCTGGAAGCCCTCCGCGCCGCTGATCGCCCAGGCGCGGGAGCGCGGCGTACCGGTGTGGGGAGAGGTGGAGCTGGCCTGGCGGCTGCGTTCGAACGGGCCCTCGGGCCGGCCGGTCCCGTGGCTCGCCGTGACCGGCACCAACGGCAAGACCACCACCGTGCAGATGCTCGACGCGATCCTGCGGGCGGCCGGGCTGCGCAGCGTGGCCGCCGGCAACGTCGGGCTCCCACTCGTCGCGGCCGTGATGGACCCGACGCCGTACGACGTGTTCGCCGTCGAGCTCTCCAGCTTCCAACTGCACTACACCGACTCGATGAGCGCCGAGGCGGCGGCGGTGCTCAACGTGGCCGAGGACCACCTCGACTGGTACGACGGGCCCAACGGCATGGGCGACTACGCCGCGGACAAGGGCCGGATCTACCACCGCTCACGGACGGCGTGCGTCTACAACGTCGCGGACCCCGAGACCGAGCGGCTGGTCCGCGAGGCCGACGTGGAGGAGGGCGCCCGCGCCATCGGGTTCACCCTCGGCATGCCGGGCGTCGGCATGGTCGGCGTCGTCGACGACATCCTGGTCGACCGGGCGTTCATCGCCGAGCGGCAGTCCAGTGCGGCCGAGCTCTGCCGGGTCGACGACCTGCCGAGCCCCGCGCCCCACGTCGTCGCCAACGCGCTGGCGGCGGCGGCGCTCGCCCGAGCCCACGGTGTACCCCAGGCGGCGGTGCGCGACGGGCTGCGTGGCTTCCGTTTCGACGGCCACCGGATCGAGACCGTCGCCACCGTCGACGACGTGGTGTACGTCGACGACTCCAAGGCGACCAACCCCCACGCCGCCCGCTCGTCGCTGCTCGCCTACGAGCACGTCGTCTGGATCGCGGGCGGTCTGGCCAAGGGTGCGCACTTCGACGACCTGGTCGCGTCGACCCGCGACCGGCTGCGGGCCGCGGTCCTGATCGGTCGCGACCGCGACGTCATCGCCGAGGCCCTCGCGCGACACGCGCCGGATGTTCCGGTCATCACCGTCGACGCCGACCAGACTGGCTCCGGACATGCCGCCATGGAACGCGCGGTCGTGGCCGCGCAGGACCTCGCCCGCTCGGGTGACACCGTCCTGCTGGCCCCGGGATGCGCCTCGATGGACATGTTCGCCAACTACGCCGACCGGGGCGACGCCTTCGCCGCGGCGGCACGACGACTGACCGGCTGACCGTCGAGGCGCGCCCGACCCGGCCGAGCCGACGGACCGGACGACGAGGGGGACCCGAGGACCGATGGCCATCGTGAGCCCGCTGCGCCGCTCCCCGCGGCGTACCTCGCGTCCGGACTCGGCAGCCTCGCGCTCCCGCAGCAGCGTCTCGTCGTGGTACGCCGCCCTGCGGGAGGCGCTCGCGCGTCCGCTCACGTCGTACTACCTGCTGCTGGGGGCCTCGGCACTGCTGCTGACCATCGGCCTGATCATGGTCTTCAGCGCCTCGAGCGTGTACTCGTTCCAGAACTACGACCAGAACTCCTACGCCGTCGTCGTCAAGCAGCTGACCTGGGTGGCGATCGGCCTGCCGTGTGCCTGGGTCGCCGGCCACCTCCCGCAACGCTGGGTACGCCGGCTGGCCTGGCCCGGCTACTTCGTCTCCCTCGCCCTGCTGCTCCTCACCTCGTTGTTCGGGGTGACCCGCAACGGCAACACCAACTGGCTCGCCCTCGGCCCGATCCAGATCCAGCCGTCGGAGATCGCCAAGCTGGCCCTGGTGCTGTGGGCGGCGCACGTCTACGCCAACAAGGACCGGCGGCTCGGCAACCTCCACCAGGTGATGATGCCGGTGCTGCCCGGCATGCTGGTGGCGACCGGTCTGGTGATCTTCGGCCACGACCTCGGCACGGCGCTGGTCCTGTTCGCGATCCTGCTCGGGATGCTCTGGGTCGTTGGTGCGCCGGCCCGGATGTTCGCCCTGTGCTTCCTGGTGATCTCGGTGTTCGCCGGGGCGCTCGCCGCAGCCGACCCGGAGCGGCTCACCCGCATCACGACGTTCACCGACCCGATGCGCGACTACAACAGCGCCGGCTGGCAGCCCGCCCACGGCCTCTTCGCGCTGTCGACCGGCGGTCTGCTCGGGCAGGGGATCGGAGCGAGCCAGCAGAAGTGGGGGAACCTGCCCGAGGCCCACACCGACTTCATCTTCGCGGTGCTCGGCGAGGAGCTCGGGCTCGTCGGGACCCTGCTGGTGATCGGGCTCTTCATGACGATCGCGTACGCCGCGATCCGCGTGGCGCGTCGGACCAAGGACCCGTTCGTCCGCTACATGACCTTCGGCATCGTGGTGTGGATCATCGGGCAGATGATGATCAACGTGGGCATGGTCCTGGCGCTGCTCCCGGTCATCGGCATCCCGCTGCCGCTGGTGTCCTACGGCGGGTCGGCGCTCGTGCCGTCGCTGGTCGCCCTCGGCATGCTGGTCGGCTTCGCCCGTCGCGAGCCCGAGGCCGCCCGGGCCCTCGCCCAACGCAAGAAGGCCCGGAACTCCGGAGTCGCGGCCGGCAGGGTGAGCGGCAAGGGACTCTAGCGAAGCTAGGTTCGGTTTCCATGAGGATCCTGCTCGCCGGAGGTGGCTCGGCCGGCCACACCTCTCCGCTGCTCGCCACCGCGGCCGCCCTGGAACGGCTGTCGCCCGGCATCGAGGTCACCTGCCTCGGCACCCGGGAGCGGATCGAGGCGCAGATCATCCCGGCGGCCGGCTACCCGCTGGAGTTCGTGCCCAGCGTGCCGCTGCCGCGCCGCCCGAACGCCGACCTGGCCCTCCTTCCCGGCCGGCTACTGGCCGCCCGGCGTGCCGCGCTCGAAATCATCGACCGGATCCGGCCCGACGTGGTCTGCGGGTTCGGCGGCTTCGTCTCCGTGCCGGCCTACCTCGCGGCCCGGAAGCGACACGTCCCCCTCGTCGTGCACGAGGGCAACACCGTGCCCGGCATCGCCAACAAGCTCGGCGCTCGGTTCACCGAGCACGTCGCCACCAGCTTCCCGGGCACGGCGCTGCCGCACGCGACGTACGTCGGGCTGCCGGTCCGGCGGATGATCTCGACCCTTGATCGCGCTGCGCTGCGCCACGAGGCACGGTCGACGTACGGGCTGCGCCCCGACCGGCCGGTCCTGCTCGTCACCGGGGGGTCTCAGGGGGCCTCGTCCCTCAACCGGGCGGTCCTGGGCTCGGCTCGGGCCTTCGCCGACGCGGGGGTCCAGGTGCTGCACGTGACCGGGCCGTCGCACGAGACGGCGGCGCCCGACACCGGCGTGCCCTACGTCGCGCTGGGCTACGTCGACCGGATGGACCTGGCCTACTCCGCGGCCGATGCAGTGCTGTGCCGGTCGGGGTCGAACACCGTCACCGAGGTGTCGGGGGTGGGGCTGCCGGCGGTGTTCGTGCCCCTGCCGATCGGCAACGGCGAGCAGGCGCTCAACGCGAAGGCGGTGATCGACGCCGGGGGAGGGTTGCTGGTCGAGGACGCCGACCTGACCCCGGAGTGGATCGCTGCGAACGTCATCCCGCTCCTGAAGGATCCCGAGCGGCTCGCCACGATGGGGGCCGCCGCGGCGCACCTGATCCCGCTGGACGCCGACGAGAAGCTGGCCCGGATGATCCTCGAGGCCGGCGGGGACTCCGAATGAGGCTCCCGGTCCCCGACGTCATCCCGCCCGCCGCCGAGCTCGGCCGCGTGCACTTCGTCGGCATCGGCGGGGCCGGGCTGTCGGCGATCGCGCGGATCATGGCGCAGCAGGGCGTCCCGGTCACGGGCAGCGACGACCAGGACACGCCGTTCCTGCCGTCGCTGCGCGATCTCGGCGTACCGGTGCAGCTCGGGTACGCCGCCGAGCACCTCGGGGCCGCCGACACCCTGGTGGTCACCACGGCGGCCCACGATGACAACCCCGAGGTGCTCGAGGGCCGGGCGCGCGGGCTGCGGCTCCTGCCGAGGTCGGCCGGCTTGAAGTCCGTGATGGCCGGTCACCGCGTCGTCGCGGTCGCCGGCACCCACGGCAAGACCACGACGACGTCCATGCTGACGATGGCGCTGCGGGCCGCGGGCGCGGACCCGACGTACGCGATCGGCGGGATGCTCGCCGCGACGGGACGCAACGCCGACGCCGGGGCGGGCGAGCTGTTCGTGGCCGAGGCCGACGAGAGCGACGGCGCCTTCCTCGTCTACCGGCCGGACGCCGCGATCGTCACCAACGTCGACGCCGACCACCTCGATGTCTGGGGGAGCGAGGTGGCGTACCACGCGGCGTTCGCCGACTTCGTCGGCACGATCCCAGACGGCGGGCTGCTCGTGCTGTGCACCGACGACCGCGGTGCCGCGGCGCTCGCCGACGTCGGTCGCGACCGGGAGGTGGAGGTGGTCACCGTGGGCGAGGGGAACCGGTGCGACGTACGCCTCGCGGACCTCGAGGTCAGTGCGACCTTCTCGACGTTCGACGTCGTTGCGGCCGGCGCCGTCCTCGGCCGGGTCAGGCTCCAGGTTCCCGGCCGCCACTATGCGCTCGACGCCGCGGGAGCACTGACGCTCGGGCTGCGGCTGGGGTTCGGCTTCGAGGACCTGGCGCGGGGGCTGGGGGAGTTCACCGGCACCGGTCGCCGGATGGAGGCCAAGGGCCAGGCCGGGGGAGTCCGGGTCTACGACTCGTACGCCCATCACCCGGCCGAGATCACCGGCGACCTCGAGGCCGCGCGATCCCTGGTCGGAGACGGTCGCCTGGTGGTCGCCTTCCAGCCCCACCTGGTCTCGCGCACTCGCATCTTCGGTCGCGCGATGGGCGAGGCCCTCGGTGCCGCCGACGAGGTCGTGGTGCTCGACGTGTACGTCGCCCGCGAGGACCCCGATCCGGGGGTGACCGGTCGGCTGGTGGCCGACGCCGTACCGCTTCCGGGCGAGAGGGTGCACTACGTCCCGCACCTCGGGGACGTCCCGGCAGAACTTGTCCGGCTCGCCCGGCCCGGCGACCTGGTTCTGACTCTCGGCGCCGGTAGCGTCACCGACGTCGGGCCGCAGGTGCTCGCCCTGCTGGAGGACTCGTGACCACGCTGCTGAAGAACCCGCTCCGGGGGAGCGAGCGGCGCGACCCCGCCGACCAGCGAGCCGACCGGTCGCGCCGCCGGTTCGCGCGGCGACAGTGGCTGAGGCGCTGGCTGGTCTGGCGCTACGTGATCGGATCCGTGCTGCTGGTCGTGCTCGCGGTGAGCGGCGTCTGGCTGGTCTTCTTCAGCTCCACGCTGACCGTCAAGCACGTCGACGTGCAGGGCGAGTCGCTGCTCTCCCAGGAGCAGGTGCTGTCCGCGGCGAAGGTTCCGGCCGGTGCGCATCTGGTCGACCTCGACCTCGGCGCGATCCGCACCCGGGTGGCGGGCCTGGCCGCAGTGAAGCGGGTGGACGTCTCGCGCGACTGGCCCGACGGCGTCCTGATCAAGCTGACCGAGCGCCGGGCGGTCGCCGCGGTCGAGATCGGCGGTCGCTATCGGGCGATGGACTCCGACGGCGTGCTGTTCCGGACCTATCCCCGACCGCCGGCCGGGATGCCCCGGGTGGTGGCGTCGGCCACGATCAGCAACGACGCCCTCGCCGAGGCCGGCCGGGTGATCGCCTCCCTCCCGAGCAGCCTGGCGGCCCGGGTCGACCACGTCGGCGTCCGCGGCATCGACCAGGTCACGCTGAGCATGCGGAGCGGTGCCACCGTGCTGTGGGGGAGCGACGCCCAGTCGGCGCTCAAGGCCGAGGTCCTGGCGAAGCTGCTGGCACACCCTGCCCACACCTACGACGTCAGCGTCCCGGGCCAGCCGGTCACCGGCGCCCGCTGACACCGCATCCACACGTTGAACCGTCTCAGCCCGGATCCACCGATGGGCGCCGTCGCGAGCGTCACCAGGTGGGTGCGATGGCAAGGCGTCCGTCGCGACGGCATACCGGGCGTCTTCCGAGCGGCGGCAACGCAGCCAGCGTGCCCGCATGGGGACGCGCAGCAGGCGGGAATCGGTGGATCCGGTCTCAGCACCGGCGTGTCTGCGGGGATCTGCCCCGACGAGTCCCTAACGTCTTCGGCATCACGAGGTTGACATAACTATAACCCTCCACTTGAGGGTGACGGTTAAGGGACACACCGTGACTTCCCCAGCTTCTTTGCAGTCTTGAAGTGTGCAGTCCAAGAACGTGACAGCCGTTCGTCGTACCCAGACGGGCGGGACACCAGTCGTCCGGCCGCCGGCCGGGTGCGATCACCGGAGGCTTGAACCGTGGCAGCAGCGCAGAACTACCTGGCCATCATCAAGGTGGTCGGCATCGGTGGCGGCGGGGTCAACGCCGTCAACCGGATGATCGAGGTGGGGCTCAAGGGCGTCGAGTTCATCGCGATCAACACCGACGCCCAGGCGCTCCTGATGAGCGACGCCGACGTCAAGCTCGACATCGGTCGCGAGCTGACCCGGGGCCTCGGTGCGGGCGCCAACCCCGAGGTCGGCACGCAGGCGGCCGAGGACCACGCGGACGAGATCGAAGAGGTGATCAAGGGCGCCGACATGGTCTTCGTGACCGCGGGCGAGGGCGGCGGCACCGGCACCGGCGGGGCTCCCGTCGTCGCGCGGATCGCCCGGAGCCTGGGCGCCCTCACGATCGGCGTCGTGACGCGGCCCTTCGCGTTCGAGGGTCGTCGTCGCGCCAACTCCGCCGAGGAGGGCATCGCCAAGCTCCGCGAGGAGGTCGACACCCTCAT
>JAICSC010000302.1 GCA_025937085.1 Nocardioides sp. | reverse complement strand
GGCTCGGGCGGCCCTTCCGTCTTGGTCGGGGCTCCCGGGCCGGCTACCGGGCCGGCTACCGGGCCGGCTACCGGGCCGGCTACTGGTCGGGGCCACTGGGCGGCGCGGTGGGGCGACGCCCGCTAGCGTGACCCCGTGAGCATGCGTTGGGGGATGGCCCGGCCTGGCGGCGGGTCCGACGACGGCTGGTTCCGCCTCTGGAGCATCGAGGTCACCACGACCGTGCTCGTCGTCGTGCTCGCGATCGCCTCGGTCATCGAGTGGGCCTTCGAGGGCAACCTCGGCCCGCTGCAGTCCCACATCATGCTCGACCCCGACTCGGTGGTCTCCGGTCAGGTCTGGCGGGTGCTGACGTGGCCGCTCGCCTACCCGGGCGGGATCGGCCTCCTCGACGTGTTCACGATCTTCATCTTCTGGTACTTCGGCACCGAGATCGAGAGCCTCCTCGGCAAGCGGAAGATGGCCTGGTTCCTCGGGCTGATCACGGTCGGCCTCGGGCTGCTGTGGGTGGCCGTCGTCGAGCTGAGCACGACGTACGGCATCCTCTCGTCGGTCAACCAGCTCGAGCTGATGGTGCTGCTGGTCTTCATCGCGGAATACCCCCGCCGGCGCTTCTTCTTCAACATCCCCGGCTGGGTGATCGGCGCGATCATCATCGGGATCTCGGTGCTCAGCTACGTCGGCAACCGGCAGTGGCTGCTCCTGCTCAACTTCGGCCTCGGTCTCGCGCTCACCGCGCTCATCGCGAGGTCGATGGGCCTGATGTCGGAGTGGCAGCACGTGCCGCGGATCTCGCTGCGGCGCAACCCCCGTCGGAGGAGTCCGAAGCGCCCGAAGCGTCCATCGAGCGGGCCGACCGTCGTCCAGGGTCCGTGGCAGCCCACCGCCTCACCGCCGGTCTCGCGTGACCAGGCGGCGCTCGACGCGCTGCTCGACAAGATCAGCGCCAGCGGCATGGACTCGCTCACCGACGGCGAACGCGAGCAGCTGATGATCCTGCGCGACCGACTCCGCCGCCGGTGACCTCCGAACGAGCCTGAGGCGCCGGGCCGGCTCGGCCCTCCGACGCCACCTCGTCACCGCCGGACGCTGCCCGACACCGCCGGGGATGCGCCGGATCGGCGGTCGTCCTGGGTAGGGTGAGGCGCGCTGCACTTCCCCCGCTCGACCTCCGCGCGCCTGCAGTCAGACCGCCACATCCGCACCGGCACATCCGCTGAGAGCACCGACCGCGCCGTCGACGTGAGGAGCCACGTTGTACCTGAAGAGCCTGACCCTCAAGGGGTTCAAGTCCTTCGCCTCGTCGACGACGCTTCAGCTCGAGCCGGGCGTCACCTGCATCGTCGGCCCGAACGGCTCGGGGAAGTCCAACGTGGTCGACGCCCTCGCCTGGGTGATGGGCGAGCAGGGTGCCAAGAGCCTGCGCGGCGGCAAGATGGAGGACGTCATCTTCGCCGGTACGGCGGGCCGCCCGCCGCTCGGCCGGGCCGAGGTTCTGCTGACCATCGACAACACCGACGGCGCACTGCCGATCGAGTACGCCGAGGTCACGATCGGCCGCACCATGTTCCGCTCGGGCGGTTCGGACTACGCCATCAACGGCACGCCCTGCCGGCTGCTCGACGTGCAGGAGCTGCTCAGCGACTCCGGCATCGGCCGCGAGATGCACGTGATCGTCGGTCAGGGCCAGCTCGACTCGATCCTGCATGCGACGCCGGAGGACCGGCGCGGCTTCATCGAGGAGGCGGCGGGCGTCCTCAAGCACCGCAAGCGCAAGGAGAAGGCGCTCCGCAAGCTCGACTCGACCGACGGCAACCTGACTCGGCTGGGCGACCTGCTCAGTGAGATCCGGCGCCAGCTCAAGCCCTTGGGGCGGCAGGCAGAGGTCGCGCGCAAGGCGGCCGTGGTCCAGGCCGACGCGCGTGACGCCCGGGCCCGGCTCCTGGCCGACGACCTGCTCACGGCCCGCACCGCGCTGGAGCAGGAGCTCGCCGACGAGACGATCCTGGTCGAGCGCCGCGAGGAGGTCGAGGCCGCGATCGCACAGGCTCGCGAGGGTGAGGGCCGGCTGGAAGCTGCTCTTCGCGACGACCTGCCGGCCCTGGCCCGGGCCCAGGAGACCTGGTTCGGGCTGTCCGGGATGCGCGAGCGGCTCCGCGGTACGGCGTCGCTCGCCGCCGAGCGGGTGCGCAACGCCGCCGGGTCCGAGCAGGAGCAGCTGGACCTCGGCCGGGATCCCGACGAGCTCGAGGCCGAGGCCGAGCGGGTGCGCGGCGAGGAGTCCGAGATCGCGGCGGAGGCCCAGGCGCACCGGTCCGCGCTCGAGCAGGCGGTGACCGATCGGCGTACCACCGAGGAGGCCGCCGCCGAGGAGGAGCGGCGGATCGTCGGGCTCCAGCGGGCCGCCGCCGACCGGCGCGAGGGCCTGGCCCGCCTCGCCGGACAGGTGAACGCCGTGAAGTCCCGCGCCGCCGCGGCCGACGAGGAGATCGGGCGGCTGGAGTCCGCACGCGCGGCCGCGGTCGCCCGGGCCGAGCGGGCACAGCACGACTTCACCGCCCTCGAGACCCGCATCGCCGGGCTCGACGCGGGCGAGGAGGGCCTCGACGCCGAGCACGAGGGCGCTGTCGCGGTCCTCGACGACGTCACCGAACGGCTGGCCAAGGCCCGCGAGGAGGCCGCCCGGGCAGACCGCGAGCGCTCTGCCCTCCAGGCCCGCAAGGACGCTCTCGAGCTCGGTCTCGACCGGAAGGACGGCGCCGGCGCGCTGCTCGCCGCGTCGGGGTCGGTGTCGGGCCTGCTGGGCTCGGTGGCGGCGGTGCTCACCGTCGAGGTCGGGTACGAGACCGCTGTCGCCGCCGCCCTCGGTTCCGCGGCGGACGCGGTGGCGGTCGCCGACGGGGACGCCGCGGTCTCCGCGCTGGGGCACCTCAAGGCCGCCGACCTCGGTCGGGCCGGGTTGCTGGTGGGCGCCGGGCCGGTGTCCGACCACGCTCCGTGGCCCGCCCTGCCCGGCCACGCGACGTACGCTCTCGACGTCGTGCAGTGCCCCGCCACGCTCCGGCCGTCGCTGGCACGCCTGCTGTTCAAGACCGCGGTCGTCGCCGACCTGGCGGCGGCTCGGGCGCTGGTCACCGACCTCCCCGACGTCACCGCGGTGACCCGCGAGGGCGATGTGTACGGCGCCCACTTCGCCGCCGGTGGCTCTGAGAGCCGGCCCAGCCTGCTCGAGATCCAGGCGGCGTACGACGACGCCTCCGCCGCCCTGGCCGACGCCGTCGCCGCCTCGGAGCGTCTCGGCTTCGACATCAGCCGGCTCGAGTCCGAGCGGCAGGACGCCCAGCGCGGAGTCGACGTGGCGATGGCCAAGCTGCACGAGTCCGACGCCACTCTCGCCGCGGTCGCCGAGGAGCTCGGCCACCACGGGTCGCAGGCGCGCGCCGCACGCGCGGAGGCCGAGCGGATCAGCCAGGCGATGGCCGACGCACAGCAGGCCCGCGAGCGCGACCTGGCCGGCCAGACCGAGCTGGAGTCCCGGCTCGCCGCCGCCGAGGAGGCGAGCGACTCCCCGGACTTCGAGCCGGACACCGCAGAGCGGGAGCGGCTCGCCGATGCGGCGCGCGCGGCCCGGCAGGCCGAGATGGACGCCCGGCTGGCGCTCCGCACGAGTGAGGAACGGGCCCGTGCGCTGCACGGCCGCGCCGACTCCCTGGTCCGCGCGGCGGAGGCCGAGCGTGAGGCCCGGGCGCGGGCGATCGAGCGTCGCGAGCGGCTCGCCCGAGAGGGTCGCGCCGCGCAGGCCGTGGGCGTCGCCGTCGGCATCGTGCTCGCGAAGCTGGAGGTGTCGATCCATCGCGCGGCCGAGGCACGTGCTGCGGTGGAGGCCTCGCGCACGGAGCGCGAGCAGGAGCTGCTTGCGGTCCGCGGGTCCTTGCGTGACCTGACCCGCGAGCACGACGAGCTGGTGAACTCCGTCCACCGCGACGAGATGGCCCGTACCCAGCAGCGGATGCGTCTCGAGCAGCTCGCCGAACGGGCACTGGAGGAGCTCGGCCTCGACGAGGAGTCGCTGGTCGCCGACTACGGTCCCGACAACCTCATCCACCCGCCACAAGGCACCCCGGACCCGGACGCCGCCGACGGTGAGCCTGGTGAAGGAGAGCCCGGCGAACCGTATGCCTACGACCGCGAGGAGCAGACCAAGCGCCTCCGCACTGCGGAGCGGGCTCTCGCCATGCTCGGCAAGGTCAACCCGCTGGCGCTCGAGGAGTTCTCGGCGCTCGAGGAGCGGCACAAGTTCCTGACCGAGCAGCTGGAGGACCTCAAGGCCACCCGGAAGGACCTGCTCGAGATCGTCCGC
>JAICSC010000022.1 GCA_025937085.1 Nocardioides sp. | reverse complement strand
GTGGCGTCGCTCAGGAGGTAGGTCCCCGAGAGGAACCCGGTGAACCGGAACGGGACCTGACGCGCGACAGACATCCAGTGGAGCCACTCCTGGTGCCAGCCGACACCGTCGAAGCTGACCACCACGAACTGCGGTGGCCGCCGCCCCGGCCGGAGGCGGCGCGGCACGAACCCGTCCGGGAGGGGCTCACCGGCTCGCGGGTGGGCGAAGCTGGAGGCAGGGTCGGCCGACGGCGTCGCCGACGTGGATGCCGGAGAGGACGGGGAGGAGGGCGCCGACGACGTCACGACCGCGACCGGCGTGGCGGGCCCGGTCGCCGTGGTGCTCTCGCGTGCATGAGTGCCGCACGCGAGCAGGCCACTCGACAGTCCGGCCAGGACTGCGGCGAGGACCAGGCGGCCACGACACGTCATACCGCTGGGACGAGCCCGAGCGGCGAGTTGTTGCGGTCAGCCTGGATCCACCGATTTGCGGCGTCGCGAGCGTCACCAGATGGGTGTGCTGGCAAGGCGCGGGCGCGAGCGTCGTACTGGTTGTCCGTTGAGCGTTCGCAACGCGGCCAGCGCGCCCAGATGGTGGCGCGCAGCAGGTGGAAATCCGTGGATCCAGGCTCAGGCGGCGGGGGCCGAGGCGACGACCTGGCGACGACCCGCGAGCGGCGTCGGGGCAGTGGCCGCCTCCTCGAGGGCGACAGCGTCGGAGACGTCGCGGAGCACCTCGGACAGGGGCGCCTCGAGCGCCGAGCACAAGGACGCGAGGAGTTCGGAGGACGCCTCTTTCTGGCCCCGCTCGATCTCGGAGATGTAGCCCAGGCTCACCCTGGCCTCTGCCGAGACCTGGCGCAGCGTCAGGCCTCGAGCGAGGCGGCGCTCACGGAGGACGTCGCCCAGCAGTCGGCGGAACATCGCCACAGCGCCCTCCTCCAGCTCTGCCTGACTCGTGGTCCAGTGTCCAGCAAACGCTACCCGAGTGGGGGTTGTTCCCGTCGCACGATCCCACACAGCGCGGACAGCGCTTCCCGACACGCCCGGTCCTGGATCTGCTTCCGGTCACCGACGAGCTCCATCGTCAGCGCCGCGACGCCACCGGGGCCGGCGACCCCCACGAAGACGGTGCCGACGGGTTTGTCCTCCTGTGACTCCGGGCCGGCGACCCCTGTGGTAGCCAGTGCATAGGTGGCACCGGTGGCCTCCCGGCACCCGGCGGCCATCGAGCGAGCGCACTCGGCCGAGACCACGCCGTACCGCTCGACGAGGTCGTGCGGGACGCCGAGCAGCGACTCCTTCAGGCTCGTGGCGTACGTGACGAAGCCGCCGAGGTAGACCGCCGACGACCCTGGGACCGTCGTCACCGCCGCGGCGAGCCGACCGCCCGTCAGCGACTCCGCGGTGGCCAGCGTCGCGCGGGCCTGCTTCAGCAGGACGACGGCCGCGCCCGCCTCGTCGGTCCGGGTTCCGCGTCGCATCCCCAGACCCTAGATGAGGGTGGCTCGGCGACCGGCGACGTGCCCACGGGAGCGCGAGACCACGCCGCTACCCTGCCTGGGTGAGCCGACCCATCGAGGACTACGCACTGATCGGCGACCGGCACACCGCGGCCCTGGTCGGCAGCAACGGCTCGATCGACTGGTTGTGCGTGCCGAGGTTCGACTCGCCGGCCTGCTTCGGCGCCCTGCTCGGAGACGAGGAGAACGGTCACTGGCAGCTGTGCCCGGTCGGCGACTACGAGGTGTCACGGGCCTACGTGCCGGACTCCGACGCGCTGCAGACCACGTTCTCCACGGGCTCCGGCGTCGTGACGCTGCTCGACGTGATGCCGACGGGGGACGACCGGATCGACGTGGTACGCCGCCTCACCGGCGTGAAGGGCACGGTGCGGATGCACCACGAGTGGGTGGTCCGGTTCGAGTACGGCACGGCCAAGCCGTGGATCAGGCGCCGGCAGGAGGACAGCGAGAACCCGGCGATCACCGCGGTCGTGGGCCCCGACAAGCTGGTGCTCCGCGGGCCGCGTCTGCCGGAGGCGCAGGGCGACCGGCACGTCGACGACTTCGAGGTCCGCGAGGGCGACGTACTGACCTTCTCCACCACGTGGCTGCCGTCGCACTTCCGGACGCCGGGCCCGCACCGCGTGATGGTCGACGAGACCATCCATGAGGAGGTCACATGGGTCGCCCGCCTGGACCTGACCGGCGTACCCCATGCCGACGTCGTACGCCGATCCCTGCTGACCCTGCATCTGATGACCCACGTGGACACGGGGGGCATCGTCGCCGCACCCACGACCTCGCTGCCCGAGGACTTCGGTGGCGAGCGGAACTGGGACTACCGCTACTGCTGGCTGCGCGACGCGGCTCTGACCATCAGTGCCCTGATCTCGGCCGGCGCGACGGACGAGGCCCGCTTCTGGCGCGACTGGCTGCTCCGTGCCGTGGCCGGGGACCCGGCCGACCTCCAGATCATGTATGCCGTGGACGGTGCCCGCCGGCTCACCGAGCTCACCCTCGACGATCTGCCCGGGTACGCGGGTTCGCGGCCGGTGCGGATCGGCAACGGCGCTGTCCAGCAGCGCCAGACCGACGTCGTCGGCGAGGTCATGCTGGCGCTCGAGGCGGCCCGTGAGTCGGAGCTCGGACAGACCGAGGACGCCTGGAACCTGCAACGCGTCCTGATCGACCACCTCGCGGAGACGTGGGAGGCGCCCGACAACGGGCTCTGGGAGATCCGCGGCCCGCTCCGCCACTTCACGCACTCCCGGGTGATGGTGTGGGTGGCCTTCGACCGGGCCGTGAAGGCCGCCGAGCGACACGACCTCGACGGCGAGGTCGGCCGGTGGCGCGACCTGCGCGACCGGGTGCGCGACGAGGTGATGTCGCAGGGCTTCAACACCGAGCGCAACACCTTCACCCAGCACTACGAGACCACCGAGGTCGACGCCTCCCTGCTGATGCTGCCGCTGGTGGGGTTCGTCGACGCCGACGACCCGAAGATGCTCGGCACCGTCGAGGCGGTCGAGCAGGACCTGCTGCGCGACGGCCTGCTGCTGCGCTACCGCACCCAGACCGGCGTCGACGGGTTGTCAGGTGACGAGCACCCGTTCCTGGCCTGCTCGTTCTGGCTGGTCTCGGCGTACGCCGGCGCCGGACGCCTCGACGAGGCCCACGCCTTGTTCGACCGGCTGTGCGGCCTGACCAACGACGTCGGGCTGCTCTCCGAGGAGTACGACGGGGCGCACCACCGGATGGTGGGCAACTTCCCCCAGGCGTTCAGCCACCTGACCCTGGTGCAGGCGGCACTGAGGCTGCGCGCGGCCGCCGCTGGCTGACCAGCAGGCCGCGAGGAACGAGCGGACTGGGGATTCTCAGCTCATGGGTTGCCGTTGACCACCGTGACCGTCGTGCGGGCCGTGCCCGGCTTCGTCAGGGCGTCGCCCAGGTAGCGCACCTCGACGTGCTCCACGCCGGCGGTCGGGAACGGGCCGACGGTTGCGCTCGCCGTACCGTCGCTGAGGGTGGTGGTGGCGACCTGCTCCCCGTCCACCCAGAACTCCACGGAGCCGGTCGGTGTGACGCCCTGGTCCCCACTGACTGTCACGTCGATCCGCGCCGGGGTCTGCTTCTTCTTGACCCGGTCGGGAGTCGCCGTCGCCGTGACCGTCGAGCCCTGCTGGCTGAAGGGCAGGCTCAGCCCGACGAGCTCGGGGTTGTGGTCGGACGCCCGGAACTGGTTGTCCTGGTAGAGCAACGTCGCGTTGTAGTTGTAGCGGCTGTACTCGAACCCGACCGACTCCTCGGCGTTGATCTGCCAGACGTCGCGCCCGGTGACCAGGTTCGCCGCCGCGCTGTTGGCCAGCACGTGGTCGAGCGAGCCGGCCATGCCGCCGAACTCGTACGACGTGTCCTTCGGGTCGTCGCTGGGCTGGTTGACGTACCCGTGCTGGTACAGCACCTGCATCGGGTCCTCCTGGGTGTAGGAGTTGAAGTCACCCACCAGGAAGACCTTCTTGGTGCCGTCGGCCTGCGCCGTCGCCTGGGCGAAGTCGACCAGCGCCTGCGCCTGTGCGATCCGGTCCGGGTTCGCGTTGCCCTGCCCGGTGCCGTCGTCCACGCCGGACCCCTTGGACTTGAAGTGGTTGACGATCACCAGGAAGCCGTCGGCGTCGAACGCGCCCTTGCGCTTGAACTCCTGGGCCAACGGCTCGCGCGCGTTCTCGAACGGCTGACCCGGATCGGACTGGTCCAAGAGGACTTTGGACGGGCCGACCAGCTGCACCGTGCTCGGGTTGTAGATGAACGCGGTGCGGATGACGTCCTGCTCGCCCACGGGCGGGAGGTCCGCCGGATCCGGCGACGGTGCGTACGCCCACCGGGTGTGACCGGCGGCCGCGTTCAGTGCGTCCACCAGCGACTCCAGCGCGTCGTCACGGTTCGCCTCACCGAGCTTGACCGAGTTCTCGATCTCCTCCAGGGACAGGATGTCGGCGTCCATGGTGTTGATCGCCTTGACCTCCTTGGCACGCTGCCGCTCGAGGTCTGCCGTCGGGACGGTCAGGTCGGTGCCGCCACTCGACTCCGCGGCGCCGCGCGGCCCGTCGGGTGTGCACTCGTTGTCACCGACGGGGTCGCCCGTGCGGTCGTTGTAGTAGGTGCACGCGTGTCCGTTGCCCTCGGAGACCCAGTCCTCGCCGGTGGTGTTGAAGAAGTTCAGAACGTTGAACGTGCCGAGCTTGAGGTCGCCACCGACCGGTTGCGGCGCCTGGTTCGCGGTGCGGGTGTCGCTGAAGATCGCCACTCCCGATCCGTCGCCCAGCACCTGGTGGGTGGGCTGGAACTTCCACAGGTTGTTGCGGTAGTCCAGGATCACCGGCTGCTTCAGGGTGGCGGTCGAGCCGATCCGGACCGGGTTGTCCGTGGTCAGCCAGGCCATCGGGTCGTTCTTGTGCGTGGTCAGGTAGTTCCAGCTCGAGCCGTCGTCGAGCACGACGCCGCGCGCCGCGTTGTCGGCCTCGACCTCGGCCACCTTGCCCGGCTGGATGTTCGGGTTGTAGAGGTCGGTCGGCTGCCAGAGCTGGTGGTCGCCGGTGGCCAGCCCGATCTCGCCGTACTGGTTCGTGTCGTAGTTGTCGCTCACCGTGAACGGGTCGGTCGGCGCGATCAGCTCGCTCTCGTGCGCCTCGCGTCCGGCGTCCGTCGTGGGGTACGCCATCTCGCGCGCGGTGACACCCCTTGTTGCCGGACCCTGGTCCTGAAGGTCGGCGGCGGCAACGCTCAGCTCGGTGAGGCCTTGGAACTCACTGACCGTGCCGGTCACCTCGACCAGGTCGCCCACGGTGGCCGTGACCGGCCCGCTCGGCTGGTACACGAAGATCGCGTCCGAGGCGTCCGGCGTCGCGTCGGTGCCGGACCCGGTGCCGTCGGTCTGGATCACGTAGCCGAAGAAGCCGCCGGCCGGGTACGCCGCCGTCACGACACCTTGGGTGATCACCCGGTCGCCGGCGTACGGCGAGACGTCACCGGTCCCCTGGATCTCGGCGATCGTGTGCTCGGTCGGCGGCGGCGGAGGCGTCGTCGGGCAGGCGGACCCGCAGGCGGTGGGCGTCGGCGGGTTGGACACCGTGAAGTCCGCCGCGTTGTTGTTGCTGTCGGTGCCGGAGCTGTCGCGCGTCACCGAGGTCGGGTTGGTCGGCCCCGGCGCCACCGCCGACTCATAGCTCGTCGCCGTGCCGTACCCGACGAAGTCGACGACGTCCGGGTTGCTGATGTTCCCGGTCCCGGGGTTGATCCCGCTGGTGCCCTCGGCCAGGTAGACCTGGCCGGACGTTCCGGACAGGTTGATCGTGCTCGTCGCGTCGGGGGTGGGCAGCGTGGGGGCCGGCGGGTTGTTCGTGCCCATGGCTCCAGCGACCACGTAGGTCCTGCCCGGCGGCACGTCGACCGACGGCAGGGCGAAGACGTTCGTCGACTCGGAGGTGCTGCCTGACGAGCGGTACTGCAGGCTCAGCCCGCCGAGCGAGACCGTCGACGTCCCGGTGTTGCGGAGCTCGACGAAGTCCCTGTCGAAGGCAGCCCCGGAGTTGCCACCTCCGCCGTACACCTCGTTGATGACGAGGCCGGGACCGGGGTCGTTGGCGGTGGCCGGGGACAGGAGAGCGCCGGCGGGGATGCTGGCGCCGAGGGCGAGGGCGGTGGTGCCGATGAGCGCGCGGGTCCGCACGCGAGACAGGTCGAGCATGGGGGGTGACTGGACCTTTCCGAGCCGAGAGCCGAGAGCGCCGGGTGGCGACGACCGTGTGGTGCGCGTCACCCTAATACGACACCGGTCCCGCGGGCACCACCCTGGGTGCGTCGGTCTTCCGGAACGTCAGGTCGTGCGGATGGTCGCGCGCTGCCGCCAGACGTCGCGGAAGAACTCGAAGCCCGACCAGAGGGTCATCGCCACGGCCACAGCCAACGCCGCCTGGTAGGCGTAGAACAACACCACGCCGGCGTCGTGCAGAGGCGGGTGCACCTGGCGCAGGGGCAGGCAGAGCCCGGTCAGCGCGACGGCCTGCAGCACCGTCTTCACCTTGCCGCTACGGGCTGCGGCGACGACGACGCGTCTCAGGATGGACAGGCGTAGCAGCGTGACCGACCACTCCCTCACGAGGACGACGATGGTGACCCACCACCACACGTCGCCGACGATCGACAGCCCGACGAAGGCCATCCCGGTCATCGCCTTGTCGGCGATCGGGTCCGCGATCTTGCCGAAGTTCGTCACCAGTCCGCGGGACCGGGCGATGTCGCCGTCGACCTTGTCGGTCGCCATCGCGGCCGCGAAGACGACGGTGGCGACACACCGCCACAGGATCGAGTCGCCTCCCTCGTGCAGGAGCGCGTAGCCGAGCACCGGCACCAGCAGGATCCGTACGCCGGTCAGCACGTTGGGCAGGTTCCAGTTGCCGACCTCGGCCGCCTGGTCAGTCATGCGCCGGCTCCGCGACCAGGTCGGCCCCTTCGGCCGCGACGACCACGGCCGGCACGAGGTCGCCCAATGCATATCTGCCACGGGTGAGGCGGGTACTGCCGTCGACCTCCGGACCCTGGTGGTCGGCACGCCCCTCGGCCACCGTGCCGTCGTCGCCGTCCTCCAGCGACTCGACGAGGACCACGACATCGTCGCCGAGACGTGCCTCCGCACGGTCGGCGGTCAGCTGCTCGACCAGGTCCGTGACGTGCTCCACCCGGGCCCTGATCTCGGTGTCGTCCAGCTTCCCGTCGAGGGTGGCGGCCTCGGTACCGTCCTCGTCGGAGTAGCCGAACACGCCCGTGACGTCGAGTCGTGCGGCCACCAGGAAGTCGCACAGCGTCTGCAGGTCGCCGTCGGTCTCACCCGGAAAGCCGACGATGACGTTGGAGCGGACCCCGGCGGTCGGTGCCAGGGACCGTACCCGGCCGAGCAGGCCGAGGAAGCTGTCCGGGTCGCCGAATCTGCGCATGCGGCGCAGCACCGTCGCACTGGCGTGCTGGAACGACAGGTCGTAGTACGGGCTCACTCCCGGAGTCGTCGCGATCGTCTCGACGAGCCCCGGTCGGATCTCGGCGGGCTGCAGGTAGGAGACCCGCACCCGCTCGATGCCGTCGACCGCGGCGAGCTCGGGCAGCAGCGTCTCCAGGAGTCGCAGGTCACCGAGGTCCTTGCCGTACGACGTGCTGTTCTCGCTGACCAGGAACACCTCGCGCACGCCGTCTCTCGCCAGCCAACCCGCCTCGGCCAGGATGTCGGACGGACGACGGCTCAGGAACGAGCCCCGGAAGGTCGGGATCGCGCAGAACGAGCACCGACGGTCGCAGCCGCTGGCGAGCTTCAGCGGCGCCATCGGCCCGCCGGACAGGCGTCGGCGTACCGCTCGCGGGCCCGAGGCCGGCGCATGGCCGGGCACCGAGAGGTGGCCCGCAGCTCGGTCGACCGGCGAGATCGGCAGGAGCCGACGTCGGTCCTGCGGCGTGTGCGCGTGGAGCACCTCACCGGCCAGGACCGACCGGAGCCGACCGGCGATGTCGGGGTAGTCGTCGAAGCCGAGCACCGCGTCGGCCTCCGGCAGCGACTCGGCGAGGTCCTTGCCGTAGCGCTCGGCCAGGCACCCCACCGCGACCACCGCCCGGGTACGCCCCGACCCCTTGAGGTCGGCGGCCGCCAGCAGCGTGTCGACGGAGTCCTTCTTCGCGGCATCGACGAACCCGCAGGTGTTCACCACGACCGTCTCGGCGTCCGCCGGGTCCTCGACGAGCCGGAACCCCCCGGCGGCCAGCCGGCCCGCGAGCTCCTCGGAGTCGACGTCGTTGCGGGCGCAGCCCAGCGTCACCAGCGCGACCGTGACGTCGGGGTGATCCGGGTCGTCGGAGACCGCACGGGGTGCGCCAGGAGTGGTCGTGGTCATCAGGGCCGAGTATGCCGTCCGGCCCTCGACGCCTCGTCGGCAGCGGTGGCGGCGGAAGTCAGCTCAGCGGCGGGCGACGTAGGACTTGGTCGCGGGACGACCCGCGGGTCCCATGCGCCCGCGGTGCTGCCCGTCGACCGTCACCCGCACCGATCCGTCGGTGGACTGGATCCGGACCGGTGGGGACGCGGTCACGGTGTGCTTCTGGCCGTAGGCCAGGTCACCCGAGAACACCAGCTTGCCGGTTCCGTCGCGGACCACGACCCGCACTCCCCCGCCGGCCGCGGTCAGCGTGACCGGCACAGGCGCGGCGGCGGCGACCCGGCTGTGGTGGTTCGGTCCACCGGACCCGGTGAGCGTCGCCAGGTCGTGGCCCTCGTCCGGGCCCCCGGTGACGAGCCGGGCGACCGACCAGCACAGGATCAACGCCATCACGGCGGCCACCAGCACCGACCAGTTCGGGCCACCGCGGGTCGCGCGGATGGAGCCGGCCCCGGCCAGCTCGGCCTCGAACACACGGCGCGGGTCGATCGGGGCATCGGCATAGCGCTCGTCGTACGTCGCGACCATCGGCGTGCCTTCGAGCCCGAGCACGCGGGCGAGCGTGCGCAGGTGTCCTCGCGCGTAGAAGTCGCCACCACAGGCGCTGAAGTCGTCGACCTCGATCGCCTCGATCACGTGGGGTCGGATCCGCGTGCGCTCGGCCAGCTCGTCGACGGACAGGCCGAGCCGCTGGCGGGCGGCCGCGAACTGTGGTCCGATCACCGGGTCGCGGGACGCCTGGGCGAGGTAGTCGTCGATCAGCAGCGGCTCGCTCGGTTCGGCGAGAGGTGGGTGCAGGTCGGCCCAGACCTGGGTCTCCTCCTCGAGCACGTCCTCGTGCATGTCCTCGTGCATGTCGTGGGCGTCGACCACGTCGGCTTCGGCCAGGTGCTCGCGACGTACCTCGGCCCGGGCCGCAACGACCGTCTCCCTCGCCGGAGCCGGGGTCTCGCTGGCGATCACGGGCGGTTCGTCCGTCTCCTCGGGCCCACGGGCGGGGCGCTCGAGGCGGGCGGCGACCCGGCCGATCAGGTGCGCTAGCGCCGGACGTGGGTCGGGCAGACGCCGTCGTGCAAAGTCGTCGGGCTGGTCGAGTTCGAACGGCTCGGCCTCCTCGGCCATCAGCCGTGGCAGCGTGGGCTGCGTGGGCTGAGTGGGCTGAGTGGGTTCGGCGATCGGCTCGGTCTCGACGACCGGGGTGCGGCCGTCGGCGAGCGCGCGGAGGACGGTGGTCAGGTCCGGAACGGCGCCGACGACCCGGGTCCCGACCCCGAGCGGGACCGCCAGCGCCGATCGGTGCAGCCGCCGGTTGAACCCCGCCGCGCGACGAGCACCGGGGTCGAGGTCCTCCAGGATCCGTTGCACGTAGTGGGTCCGGACCGTGAGCAGCCCGTCGCGCCACCAGGTGCTCCGGATCCGGTGCTCGACCTCGTGGAGACCGCCCCAGGGCAGTCCGACCCAGGTGCGCCCGAGCCGCAGCCGGATCCCCAGGTCGTCGGCCACGAGCAGCGGCGTGCGCGCGTCGACGAGCGCGGCCAGGTTCAGCACGCCGATCGCGCCGAGGACCGCGGCGAGGATCCAGTCCAGGACCCCACCCCCGCTCGCGGCGCGGGCGAGGTAGGCCACGCCGACCAGCGACGCGCCGGCGCCGAGCGCGGCGGCCAGCCCGGTGCGGCGGCGTACCTCCACCAGATGCTCGGGCGCGGCGACCGGGTCGCCGATCGCCTCCCGGACGGACTCGTCCGTCACGCTGTGGGTCGTGGCGTCGGTCATGTCAGGCCCCCATCTCCCCGTTCAGGGTGGCGATCACGGCGTCGATCTCATCGGGTTTCACCAGTACGTCGCGCGCCTTCGAGCCCTCCGACGGCCCGACCACGCCACGACTCTCGAGAATGTCCATCAACCGGCCCGCCTTCGCGAAGCCGACGCGGAGCTTGCGTTGCAGCATCGAGGTGGAGCCGAACTGCGTCGACACCACCAGCTCGACCGCCTGGACCACCAGGTCGAGGTCGTCGCCGATGTCGTCGTCGAGCTCCCTCTTGCTCTGCTGCGGGACGGTGACGTCCTCGCGGTACGTCGGCGACAGCTGCTTCTTGCAGTGCGCCGCCACCTGGTGGATCTCCGCCTCGGTGACCCAGGAGCCCTGGACACGCACAGGCTTGGACGCGCCCATCGGCAGGAACAACCCGTCGCCCTGGCCGACCAGCTTCTCCGCGCCGGGCTGGTCGAGGATCACCCGGCTGTCGGCGAGGCTGGACGTCGCGAACGCCAGCCGCGACGGCACGTTCGCCTTGATCAGGCCGGTGACCACGTCGACGCTCGGTCGCTGGGTCGCCAGCACCAGGTGGATGCCCGCGGCCCGGGCCAGCTGGGTGATCCGGACGACCGCGTCCTCGACGTCACGAGGAGCCACCATCATCAGGTCCGCGAGCTCGTCGACGACCACGACCAGATAGGGGTACGGCGCGACCTCGCGCTCGCTGCCCGGCGGCACCTTCACCTTCCCCGCCCGGACGGCCTTGTTGAAGTCGTCGACGTGGCGGAATCCGAAGTTGGCCAGGTCGTCGTAGCGCAGATCCATCTCGCGCACGACCCACGCCAGGGCCTCCGCGGCTTTCTTCGGGCTGGTGATGATCGGGGTGATCAGGTGCGGGATGCCCTCATAGGCGTTCAGCTCGACCCGCTTCGGGTCGACCATGATCATCCGCACCTCGTCGGGGGTCGACCTCATCAGCAGCGAGGTCACCATCGAGTTGATGAAGCTCGACTTGCCGGAGCCGGTCGCTCCGGCCACCAGCAGGTGGGGCATCTTCGCGAGGTTGGCGACCACGAACCCGCCCTCGACGTCCTTGCCGAGGCCGACCACGAGCGGGTGGTGGTCGGAGCGCGAGGTGCCCGACCGGAGGACGTCGCCGAGGGAGACGATCTCCTTGTCGGAGTTGGGGATCTCGATGCCGATCGCGGACTTGCCCGGGATCGGGCTGAGGATCCGCACGTCGGCCGAGGCCACGGCGTACGCGATGTTCTTCGACAGCGCGGTGACCTTCTCGACCTTGACCGCCGGCCCGAGCTCGACCTCGTAGCGGGTCACGGTCGGGCCCCGGGTGTAGCCGGTGACCTGGGCGTCGATCCCGAACTCCTCCAGCACCTGGGTGAGCCGGTCGACCACGCCGTCGCTGGCGCGCGAACGGGCCTTGTGCGGCGAGCCGGGACGCAGCACGTCGTTGCCGGGAAGGCTGTAGACGACGTCGCCGGACAGCTCGAGCTGCTCCATCCGCTCCGGCAGCGGGGTGTGCGGCGGGGCGACCAGGTCCGCGGCCGTGTCGGCCATCGGGTCGGGCATGGCATCGGTGACCGCCCCCGCCTGCGTCGAGTCGCCGCCGGCCTGGGTGTCGTCGACCTCGCCGCGCTTGCGTCGCTTCTTGAGCTCGCGATCCGTCAGCACCGGACTGTCGTACGCCGGGTCCCCCATCTCCGGGTCGTACTCGTCCTCGCCGAACGAGCGACGACGCCGGCTGCGCACGCCGTTCTCGGGGAGGTCGGACTGCTCGACCGGGGTGCGGCCGAGCACCCGGTCGCGGAACGCGGCCAGCTTGGCCGGCACCTGGTAGACCGGGGTCGCGGTCACCACCAGCAGCCCGAAGAAGGCGAGCAGGAGCAGCAGCGGCACCACGACGTAGGCCGTGCGGAGCAGGTCGAGGAGCAGGCTCGACACGACGTACCCGATCGCGCCGCCGGCGTCGCGAAGGTCGGACGAGTCGCCGTTGACGGGGGCCGGGTTCCCGGCGGCGATGTGGACCGTGCCGAGGACACCGAAGGCGAGCGCGACCCAGCCCACGACCTGACGGCCCGCCGGGCCGTTGCGCTCCGGGTCGCGCATGTTCCGCCAGCCGACCCAGACCAGCATCAGCGGCACCAGCCAGCCCACCTTGCCGACCGAGCCGGCGACCACGGTACGAGCGCCCGCCATCAGTCCGCCGGGCAGCTGCCACCAGACGGCGGCCGCGACCACCACGGCGAGGCCGAAGAGGAACAGGCCGAACCCGTCACGCCGGTGCTCGGGCTCCAGATCGTGGGCGGTTCTGCCGATCTTGCGGGCCACGGCCCCGATGGCGTGGGCGATCCCGAGCCACACCGCCGCCACCCCACGGCCGACGACGCCGAACAGGCGCAGGACCGGACCGCGCCCCGAGCGGACGGCTCGGGGCGCCGGGCGCTTCCTGCGCGTGGACGCGCGGGGTCGCTTCTTCTTGGTCGTACCCCGGGAACGCGCAGAAGGCCGCGCAGACGACTTGGCCCTGCTCCGCGAACCCGGCGGGGAAGACGTACGGGTCGCCATGGTGACGAATCTAGGTCACCGTCACTCCAGTCACACGGATCACACGCCGCGCGGGGGGTGCCGTGTCCGATCGCGAGCTGCCGGCTCGCCAGCGAAGCTAACGCCGCTCGAGGAGCCCTCTGACGTACTGGGCCTGGCCGAGGTGTGCGTTCACCTCGTTGACGACGCTGACCAGGCGGACGCCCAGGGTCACCGGCGGGTCCCATGCGTCGTCGACGACCCGGTCGAGCTCATCGGGTCCGAGGGTCCCGACGTACTCCGCGCTCCGCGCCGCCACCGCGTCGTGGTAGCCGGCCAGCAGGTCGCCGCTCACCCGGACCTTCGCGACGTCGGAGGCGCTCATCCCGTACCCGTGTGCGCGCACGTCGAACGGGAGCCCGAACCGTCCGGCCCAGCCCTCCGAGGTCCACACCTGCTCGCTCCCGGCGACCCCGGCGACGTGGTCGTCCTCGATCCGGCTGAGGTGCCACACCAGCCAGGCGATGGAGTTGGCCTCGGGGTCGGGGCGCCACGCCAGGTCGTCTTCGCCGAGACCGGCGACGAGGTCGGGCATCTGCTCGCGGACGCGGCCCAGCGCGTCGGTCAGGAGGTCGCTCACGTTCATGGTGCCCACCCTGTCATGTGCCGCACACGCGCGGGACTCGCGCGGGACATGCGTGGCACCGGAAGACCACCAGGCTGACATGCTGCCGCGGTGGACCTGATCTGGCTGCTGCCCGCCGCGTCCGCGGTCGTCGACTGGTACGCCGTGGCGCGCGGCGACCGGCGTACCGAGGCCTGGGCGAAGCCGGCCACCCTGGTCGCACTGGTCGTCGTCGCCCTGGTGCTCGGTGGGGCCGACACGTCTGCCGGGCTCTGGCTCCTCCTGGCGCTGGTGCTCGGGCTGGTCGGCGATGTGTTCCTGCTCGGCGACACCGACACCAGGTTCCGGCTCGGGCTGGCGGCGTTCCTGCTCGGTCATCTGGCGTTCGTGGTCTCCTTCGCCCGACTGGGGCTCGACCCGCCCGACTGGCAGTGGGCGGCGTGGGTCGTGCTGTTCGGGTGCCTGATCGCGACGCGCAGGGTGGTGCCCGCGACGTTCCTGCGGGGCGGCCAGGCGCTCGCGCTTCCGTTGGCCATCTACACCGTGGTGATCGGCGCGATGGTCATCCTCGCGTTCGACACCGGCGAACCCCTGATCGCGATCGGGGCGACCGTGTTCGCCGTGAGCGACTCGGTCCTCGCCGTCGACCGCTTCGTCCGACCTCGCCCCTGGGCCCCGGTCGCGGTGATGGTGACCTACCACCTCGGTCAGGCACTGATCGTCGCCGGCGTCCTCGCATAGCGGCTCGCCTTGCGGGTACGGGAACTACGTTCCCTTGTGATCTTCGTAAAGGGAACCTCGTGAAGGAATCTTCGTGAAGGAGATGAGAGACATGGTCGCGACACGGCACGAGACCGACCTGACCATGCATGACCGTCTGCACATGCCCCGCTCCCGCGGGGCCGCGAGCGGCCTGTTGATCGTCCTGCTCGGCATCTGGGGCGGACTGGTCCCGTTCCTCGGCCCCTCCTTCGGGTACAGCTTCACACCCGACCTCAGCTGGCACTGGACGACCGGGCGTCTTCTCCTCGAGGTGCTGCCTGCGGCCGCCACGGTGCTCGGCGGCCTGGCCGTCATGGGCAGCGCCAGCCGGATCAGCGGGTCCGCCGGCGCGTGGTTGGCAGCGGCGGGCGGTGCCTGGTTCGTCACCGGTCAGTGGTTCAGCACGCTCTGGAACAACGGCGTGATGCAGGCCGGGACGCCGACCGCGACCAGCGACCTCGGACAGGTGGCCGAGTGGATCGGCTTCTTCCTGGGGCTGGGCGTCGTGATCGTCTTCCTCGCCGCCATGGCGTTGGGCCGGATGAGTGTCGTAGGTGTCCGCGATGCCCGCTTGGCACGTGACCGGATGGCCGATGCCGAGGCGGAGTCGCGCGCCACCACCGAAACGACGACCACGGGCCGCCGGGTGCGGGACGACTCCGACCTCCGCTAGTCCGACGGCATCCACCACGACCCAGATCCTCGAGCTGCTCCTGGCCTTCGGGCTCTCGGCACTCGTCGGTCTGGAACGGGAGGTCCACGGGAAGAGCGCCGGCGTCCGCACCCAGACGATCGTCGGGACATCGTCGGCGCTCATCCTCCTGGTCAGCAAGTACGGGTTCCAGGACGTGCTCGGCCGCGACGTCGTCCTCGACCCGTCGCGGGTGGCCGCCCAGATCGTCTCCGGCGTCGGGTTCCTCGGCGCCGGACTCATCATCACCCGGCAAGGCGCCATCCGCGGGCTGACGACCGCGGCCGCCGTCTGGGAGACCGCCGCGATCGGCATGGCGGCCGGCGCCGGGCTGTGGGAGCTCGCGGTCACAGTGACGGTCCTGCACTTCGTGATCGTGATCGGCTTCACCGCGGTCGTCATCCGGCTGCCAGCTCGGATCGGTGGCTCGGTGCGGCTGCACCTGGTGTACGCCGACAGCCAGGGCGTGCTGCGTCAGGTGCTGAACGAGTGCAGCACGCATGGCTGGAGCCTGACCGCGATGGCGGCCGACCCTCCCGGCTCGGACCGGATCCTCGGCCAGTCGCTCAGCCCGGCCGACGGTGACCACGTCGGGGTGATGTTCACCCTGAGCGGTCGCGGCGTCCACCGGGCCACCAACGTCCTGGCCGGGATGGAGGGTGTCCGCGCCATCGATCGGGTCGACGAGGAGGCCGAGTAGCAGGCGGAAGGAGACTCATGCCTCGATGACCACGGGGATGATCATCGGGCGGCGGTGGAGCTCGCGGTTGACCCAGCGACCGACCACGCGGCGTACCACCTGCTGGAGCTGGTAGGAGTCGTCGGTGCCGTCGCGGATGGCCTGGTCGAGCGCATCGACGATCGGCTGCTTGATCTCGTCGAAAGCACTGTCGTCCTCGGCGAACCCGCGGGCGTGGAGCTCGGGTCCACTGGACACCTTGCCGCTGACCGAGTCGATCACGACGATCACCGACACGAAGCCCTCCTCGCCCAGGATCCGGCGGTCCTTGAGATCGGACTCGGTGATGTCGCCGATGTTGGACCCGTCGACGAAGACGTAGCCGCAGTCGACCTTGCCCGCGATGCTCGCCTTCCCGTCGATCAGGTCCACGACCACGCCGTCCTCGGCGAGCACGACGTTCTCGACGCCGGTGGCCTGGGCGAGGTCGGCGTTGGCCTTCATGTGCCGGAACTCGCCGTGCACGGGCAGCACGTTGCGGGGCTTGACGATGTTGTAGGCGTACAGGAGCTCACCCGCGCTGGCGTGGCCGGAGACGTGCACCAGCGCGTTGCCCTTGTGAACCACCCGGGCCCCGAGTCGGGCGAGCCCGTTGATCACCTTGAAGACGGCGTTCTCGTTGCCCGGGATGAGGGAGCTCGCCAGGATCACCGTGTCGCCGTGCTCGATGTGCACGAAGCTGTGGTTGCGCTGCGCGATCCGGCTCAATGCCGACATCGGCTCGCCCTGGCTGCCGGTCGAGATCAGGACCTGGCGCTCGGACGGCAGGTCGGCGAGGTCCTTGGCGTCGACCATCACGTCGGGCGGCACGTGCAGGTAGCCGAGGTCCTGGGCGATCCCCATGTTGCGGACCATCGAGCGCCCGACATAGCCGACCTTGCGGCCGTGGCGTACGGCGGTGTCGAGGACCTGCTGGACCCGGTGCACGTGGGAGGCGAAGCAGGCGACGATGATCCGCTGGTCGCTGTCGTGGAAGACGCGGTCGAGCACCGGCGAGATGTTCTGCTCGGAGGTGGTGAAGCCGGGCACCTCGGCGTTCGTCGAGTCGGTCAGGAAGAGGTCGACGCCCTCCTCCCCCAGGCGGGCGAAGGCACGCAGGTCGGTGATCCGCCGGTCGAGCGGGAGCTGGTCCATCTTGAAGTCGCCGGTGTGCAGCACCAGGCCGGCGCCGGTGCGGATCGCGACAGCGAGCGCGTCGGGGATGGAGTGGTTGACCGCCACGAACTCGAGGCCGAACGGTCCCACGCCGAGCTTGTCGCCCGCCTTCACCGTGTGGTGGACGGTCGCCTTGAGCCGGTGCTCGCGGAGCTTGGAGTCGAGCAGTGCGAGGGTCAGCTCGGAGCCCACGAGGGGGATGTCGCCGCGCTCGCGGAGGAGGTACGGCGTGGCGCCGATGTGGTCCTCGTGTCCGTGCGTCAGCACGAGGGCGTCTACCTTGTCGAGACGGTCCCGGATGGCGTCGAAGTCGGGGAGGATCAGGTCGACCCCGGGGTGGCTCTCCTCGGGGAAGAGGACGCCGCAGTCGACGATCAGCAGCCGGCCGTCGTACTCGAAGACGGTCATGTTGCGACCGACCTCGCCGAGCCCGCCGAGCGGGTAGATCCGTAAGCCCCCCTTCGGCAGTGTGGCCGGCGTGGAGAGCTCAGGATGCGGGTGGCTCAAGAGTGTGGTCTCTCTGGTAGGTGTTCAGAGCAGCTGGGAGGCCTCGAGGCCGGCCCGCAGAGCGGCGACCTCGTCATCGGTCAGCGGGACCAAGGGCCCGCGGACGTTGCGATTGTCGAGGACCCCGAGCAGCTGCAGGCAGGCCTTGGCGGTGGTGGCGCCGTAGTTCGGCACTCCCATGATGGCGTCTGTCGCGGGGAGCAGACGCTGGTAGGTCTTGAGAGCAGCGGTGGTGTTGCCGTCGAGGAAGTCCTCGATCATGCTCCGGATCGGCCGACCCGCGACGTGGCCGACGACGCTGATGACGCCGCCGGCGCCGTGTGCCAGCCAGCCGAGGTTGGCCGTGTCGTCACCGCTGTACACGGCGTACCCGAGCTCGAGGAGGCGGACGCCGCGGGCGAAGTCGCCGACCGCGTCCTTGACCGCCACGACGGTGTCGCCCTTGATCCGCTGGTAGGTCTCGAGGCTGATCTGGGTGCCGGTGCGGCCGGGCACGTCGTACAGCACCACCGGCGTGCCGGTCGCGCCCACGACCTGCTGGAAGTGGTGAAGGACGCCGGCCTGGCCGGGCTTGCTGTAGTACGGCGCGACCAGCAGCAGGGCGTCGGCACCGAGCTTCTCCGCCTGCTGGGCGAGCTCGATGCTGTGGGCGGTGTCGTTGGTGCCGACACCGGCGATGACGGTCGCCCGGTCGCCGACCGTGTCCTTGACGACGCGGAGGATGTCACCGCTCTCCGCGACGGTCGTCGTCGGGCTCTCGCCCGTGGTGCCGCTGACCACCACCCCGTCGTGCCCGTGCTCCACGAGGTGCTGCGCGATGGCCGCGGTCCCGTCGAGGTCGACCGCCCCGTCGTCGGCGAATGCCGTGGCCATCGCCGTCAGCATCCGCCCGAAGGGCGCCGGGGACGTCATGCGCTCAGGCTACCCGTGAGCGCCGTCAGCGTGCTGGAGGTGGGTTGTCGTCCTCCTCGGACAGCGTGATCACGACCTTGACGTCCTGGCCCGCCGGTGCGTCGAAGGATCCCGGCGCCTCGTCGAGCGGCACCTGTCGGGTGATCAGACGACGCAGCCAGGCCACGTCGGCCCCGGCGAGCGCGTCGGCGGCGGCCTGGTAGTGCCGCAGGTTGGCGTTGACGGACCCCACGACCACGTCGTTCTCCAGGACGAGGCTGCGGTTGAGCCCGCCCGCGTCGACCTCGAGGGTGCGGCCCTTCGGCGAGACCCCGGTGAGGCAGACGATGCCGTACGGCGCGTTCTCGGCCATCGCCTCGAAGACCAGCGGGCCGACTCCGGTCGCTTCGATCACGACGTCCGGCCGCGCCTGCTGGGCGATCTCGCCGATCGAGGTGGAGTGGTACGTCGCGCCGAGGTCGCGCACCAGGTCGGGCTTCGGCCCATCGGTGACCCGGTCGAGCACGTGCACGTCGAGGCCGCGCTGGACCCCGATCATGGCCGCGAGGAGACCGATCGGGCCGGCGCCGGTGACCAGAGCGGTGTGCGGCTCGAACCACGCCCGGGCTCCCACCCGGTCGACCTGCTCCCACGCCTTGGCCACGACGCTGGTCGGCTCCAGCAGGACGCCGGCGAGGCCGAGGTGCCCTGCCACCCCGACGGCGAACGTCTGCGGGACCGTCCACCGTTCGCTGGCGTAGCCGTCGATCTCCTTGATGCCGCGCTCGGTGTACTGACCGTTGCGGCACATGTCCCACTCCCCGTGGGCGCAGGCGCCGCACGGCTGCGGGTCGGGGCGGCGGACGACTCCGACGACGAGGTCACCGACGGCGTACCGGCTTCCCTCCGGCGCCTCGAGGACCCGGCCGAGCGACTCGTGACCGATCACCAGTCGCTCGCGGCCCTGGGGCGCCCAGCCGTACTCGCCGCGCACGATCTCCTTGTCAGTCCCGCACACGCCGACCGCGACGCCTTGGACCAGCAGGTCGTCGTCGGCCCGGCTGGGCTCGAGGACCTCGTCCACCTTCACGTCCCCGGCCACGCCAGGTTTCACCGTCAGTGCCTTCATCCGCGCTCCTGTCATCTCTGCCTTACCCGCTCAACAGACTCACACACGTCCCGGATGCGATGGTGGGCGCCCGGGCATCTGCTCGAGGACGGCACCGGGTCGGTCGAGCCCCGCCGTCGATCGAGCCGCGCCCGTCGGTCGAGGCGCGCCGAAACCACGACGCTGTGAGGGTGAGCGTGGGCGTGCCTCTGGCCCGGCCGAGGGTGTCCGGGGCCGGGTGTGGGGCGGGGTGGTCAGGTGTCGGGCGGCTTCGGTCGGGGTCGGTCGGTGGAGACGTCGAGGGTGCCGACCGGGTCGCGGAGGAAGTGGTAGCCGTGGGGGCTGGTCCACAGATACGTGCCCGGGTCGAGGACCACGTAGGACCACGGCGAGTGGGTCTTCAGACGATGATGGCGCCTGCACAGGGGTGCGATGTTGCAGCTGCAGGTCGCACCGCCCTGGCCGCGGGGGTGGACGTGGTCGCAGTCGCAGGGATGCTGATCGGGGTCGTCGGGATGGCATTTGCGGGCGGGGCGGGTGCACCAGGGGAACACGCAGGTTTTGTCCCGCACGGCGACCTGTTCGGCGATCGGCGGGGTGACCTGGTCGGACTCACTCGACGTGCAGGTGTCGAGGTCAAGGACCGGTTTGACGACGATCTGGGCGGTGTCGGGGCGGCCGCACCAGGCCCGCACCTGGTCG
>JAICSC010000413.1 GCA_025937085.1 Nocardioides sp. | reverse complement strand
TCTCCCTCTTCGACCCCGGGCCCCGCTCCGCGACGGTGACCGCGGTGACCGACGCGTCGTTCGCCTCGCTGTCCCACGAGGACCTCCTGAAGTGGCTCGACGGCCGCCCCCAGGTCGCCCGCGGCCTGCTCGCCCAGATCGCGTCGCGACTCCGCAAGGCGAACGACGTGAACGCCGACCTGGTGTTCTCCGACGTCCCGGGGCGCGTCGCTAAGGCCCTGCTCGAGCTCGCCGACCGGTTCGGTCGCACCGCCGACGACGGCGTCCACGTCCACCACGACCTCACCCAGGAGGAGCTCGCGCAGCTGGTCGGCGCCTCGCGCGAGACCGTCAACAAGGCGCTGGCCGACTTCGCCTCCCGGGGCTGGATCCGCCTCGAGCCCCGTTCGGTCGTGATCATGGAGGTCGACCGCCTCAAGCGGCGCGCGCGCTGAGGATTTCACCGGCGGGCTGACCTCCGCCGACACCTCCCCGAGCGTCGTACGCCGTGAAGGAGGTGCGCGTGTCCGGCGAGACCGAGTTCCGCGACTTCGTCGCCGCACGCTCCGCGGCGCTCTCGCGCACGGCGTACCTCCTGACGGGTGACGCCCAGCTCGCCGAGGACCTCGTCCAGACCGCGCTGCTGGAGACTGCCCGGGCGTGGCACCGGATCCGTGGGCATCCGGAGGCCTACGTACGCCGCATCCTCTACACCCGGAACATCTCCTGGTGGCGGCGGCGTCGGTTCCGCGAGACCAGCCTGGAGGGGCACGACGCCGCCGCAGCCCACGACACCGACACCGATCTGCGGCTGACCCTCGAGGACGCGTTGCGTCGGCTCACGGTCAAGCAGCGGACCGTGCTCGTGCTGCGCTACTTCGAGGACCTGACCGAGGTCCAGACCGCCGAGCAGCTCGGGATCGGCGTCGGCACCGTGAAGTCGATGACCAGGCAGGCGCTGGGCCGCCTGCGGGTGCTGGCCCCCGAGCTGGCCGAGCTGATCGGAAGTGACACATGACCGGGTCCCTGCGCGACGCGCTGGCCGAGATCGCCGACCACGCTCCGGTCGCCGACATCCCCGACGACCTGTGGGAGTCCGCGCACCGGCCCCGCCGGCGTACCGTCGTCGCCGCCGCCTTCGCCGCCGCGGCGGTCATCGCCTCGGCCGCCGGACTCGGCATCGTGCTCCATCACGAGTCACCCCCACCCGCCACGCCGATCCCTGGCCCGGGCGCGGTGCCCTCGCACATCTATCGCATCCCGGACAGGCTGACCGGGCCTCTGGAGACCGACCTCGCCGTCGGTCGGTCGTCGGTCGCCTACATGACCCAGGCGGGCATCCCGGTCGTCGTGACGGCCCGCGACGGCCGCTACCACCTGCTCGGTCTCCCCGCGTTCCTGGGCCAGGACGACGCCGGTGGCTTCTCAACGCTGCTTGGCACCGGTTTCGCGCTCTCCCCGGACGGACGGTCGCTCGCCTACGCCTACGCCGCGGGATACGACGCGGCCGGCACCCCATCCGTCACGGGGGTCCGGGTCCTCGACCTCGAGACCGGTGGGATCCGGACCGTGGAGCTCCCACCGCAGGGGCAGGGCACGCAGGTTCGGCTGGTCACCTGGTCCCCCGACAGCCGCTGGCTCGCCTGGGAGGGCCAGGTCGCCAGCTCGTGGCACTCGGGCGCGGCCGACTTCCGGGACGCGGCGCGCGGCCGGATCGCACCAGGCGCCACCACGTCGCAGCCGCTGGAGACCCGGCTGGGCTCCGAGGCGGGGATGGCTGTCGACGACCGCGGAGTGGTCGTGACCGTCGACGGCAACCGAGTCGCGGTCTCGCCCCGACGCGGTCCCGAGCGCATCAGACCTGTCCACCCGACACCGCGCGAGGTGCGTTCGAGTGAGATGGCTGCCCACGCACTTGCCTACGACCCGACCGGGCAGCACGTGACGATCGCCTCCACAATGCCCAGCGCCCGCGCCTACCGCCTGGACACGCACAGGTTGACCTACCAGGCGCGCGCGCTGCCCGCCCTCGCGGGCTCGGGCTCGTGGGTCCTGCCACTCGGCTGGCTCTCGCGGAGCGACGGGCTCGTCTCGGTCTCGGAGGTCCGCCCCGTGATCGGCCGCTCGGACTCCT
>JAICSC010000171.1 GCA_025937085.1 Nocardioides sp. | reverse complement strand
GAACGGCCGGTCGGGTTCGTACGCCGTGCCACCGTTCTCGACCTCACCCTCCAGCGGGAACAGTGGTGCCAGCTCGGGTGCCTCGTACAGGCCGGGGTAGCCGGCCGTGTGGGTGAGCAACATCCGCGGTGTCACCACGCCGGCCCCGGGCACCTCTCGGAGCACCCGCCCGATTGGTACGTCGAGATCCAGCACTCCCTGCTCGACCAGGCGCAGGGCGAGGGCCGCGACCAGGGTCTTGCCGAGGCTGCCCAGGCAGAAGACCGTCTCGTGAGTGACAGGTGTGTCCTGGCCGATCTCGGCCCGCCCGTAGGTGCCTGCCCGTCGACCCGAGGGCCCGACCCTATCCGTCAGCGCACGGGCAGATGAGTGCGCGGAGCCATCCGCGGGCCGCGTCTGGGACGCCCGCCGGCGAGGCCGTGGATCAGGACGACGACCCGGTTGCGCTGGGGACGCCAGGGCTCGAGGAACTCCCGGAGCTGGCCGTCGTCGTACGGCGTGCCGGTCACGGCCCAGCCGACGTCCTTCGCGATGTGGTAGTCACCGAAGCTGACCGCGTCGGCGTCGCCGAACGCTCGCGACCGAACCTCGGCGGAGGTCCACTCCCCGACGCCGGGCAGCGTGCGGAGCTTGGCGTCGGCGTCGGCCGGCGTCAGCCGGTCGAGGGTGCCGGCGACCGCGGCGGCCCGGACCAGCGCCCGCGAGCGGGCGGGGCTGACGGGCAGCCGCAGCCACTCCCACGACGGAACGCGGCGGATCGTCTCGGCCTCGGGCTGGACCCACAGCCTCAGGTCGCCGCCCGGCCCGGGTGCCCGCTCGCCGTACCGGTGGACCAGGCGGCGGAACCCGGCGAACGCCTCCTGGCCGGTGACCTTCTGCTCGATGATCGCCGCGACGAGCGTCTCGAAGACCCGGTGACTCGCGCCGAAGCGGTGGTGGGGACGGCGCCGGTGGGCTTCCGCCACCATTGGATGGAGGTTCGCGTCGAACGGCGTCGGGTCGTCGTCGGCGCCGAGCATGGCGGGGAGGTGGTCGAGCACCCAGGTCGCCCCCGGCCCCCACGACTCACCGACGACATCGCCGTCCTGCGGCCGCGGGAGGACCCGCAGAGTGGCCGGGCCGACGGGTGTCCGGATGCCGCGCCACACCTCTTCGCCGTGCACCCGGAACGTCGGGTCTCCCCCACCGTGCCGCTGCTGGCCGAGGATGCCGAGTGCCGGGCAGGGCCAGACCGGGCGCCATACCCTCCGCTGCCGGTCCGTCACGCGCCTCACGCTACGGGGCGCGACCGACGTTGCCTGCGCCCGGATCGGACCCGAGCGTCGGGGGGTGTGTTGCTTCACCATGGGATGTAGACGGATTGGCACTTCCCATGGTGTGTACGCCGAGGGAAGTGCCGGTTCATCTGCATCCCATGGTGAAGCTGTGCCACCCGGGCTCCGAGGCGCGGCCGACCCCGTGGCGCGGCCGACCCCGTGGCGCGGCCGACCCCGTGGCTGCTGGGAGCGCCGCCGGACGTCGCACTAGGGTCGGAGCCGTGAGCGACATCAGGAACGAGCGGCCCCTCGAGGAGGGGATCGAGCGCGACTTCAGCCGCCAGATGTCGTACGGCGACTACCTCCGGCTGGACACCCTGCTGTCGGCCCAGCACCCCCAGAGCGACCCACCGCAGCACGACGAGCTGCTGTTCATCATCCAGCACCAGACCACCGAGCTGTGGCTCAAGCTCCTCGTCCACGAGCTCCGGTCCGCCCGCGCGCTGCTCGCCACCGACGACCTCGCCCCGGCGCTCAAGCGACTCGCGCGGGTCAAGCACGTGCAGCACACGATCACCGACCAGTGGTCGGTGCTGGCCACCCTCACGCCGTCGGAGTACGCCCTGATCCGGCCGTTCCTGGCCACCTCGTCGGGATTCCAGTCCGCCCAGTACCGCGAGGTCGAGTTCCTGCTCGGCAACAAGAGCGCGGAGATGGTCAAGGTGTTCGCCCACGACCCGGTCGCGCAGGGCGAGCTGACCACCCTGCTCCACGAGCCGTCGTTGTACGACGAGTTCCTCGCCCACCTCTCCCGCCAGGGGTACCCAGTACCGGCGGCGTGTCTCGACCGGGACTGGTCGCTGCCCCATCGCTCCGACGCCGGCCTGGTGACGATGTTCGCGGGGGTCTACGCGGCCCCCGAGGAGCACTGGGGCGTCTACGAGACGTGCGAGGAGCTCGTCGACGTGGAGGACAACTTCCAGCAGTGGCGCTTCCGTCACCTCCAGGTCGTGCAGCGCACGATCGGTCACAAGACCGGCACGGGCGGCTCCTCAGGGGTGGACTTCCTGCGCAAGGCGCTCGACCTGACCTTCTTCCCCGAGCTCTACGAGGTGCGCACCCTGATCGGCGAGTGAGGTTGCCGACGCGCTCAGGCAGGCGTGCTCTGTCGCCGTGCTCTGTCGGCGCGCTCGGGCAGGATGGCGCCATGTTGTTGCGCGACCTGGTCGAGACCTCGGGGGTCGTCGCCGCGACCCGGTCGCGGAAAGCGAAGGTGGCGGCCATGGCCGAGCGACTGGCCGAGGCCGAGGTCGACGAGCTGCCGCTGGTCACGGCGTACCTCGGCGGCACGATCCTGCAGCGCCGCACCGGCGTCGGCTGGCGTGGGCTGAGCTCGCTCCCGGAGCCCGCCTCCGAGCCGTCCGTCACGGCCACCGAGGTCCACGAGGCGCTCGACCGCCTCGCCGCCATGGCCGGCTCGGGGTCGCAGGCGCTGCGCGCGTCCGGCGTGCGCGACCTGTTCGCGCGGATGACGGCCGAGGAACAACGATGGCTGCGGGGCGTGATGACCGGCAACGTGCGGCAGGGAGCCCTCGACGCCCTGGTCCAGGAGGCGATCGCGGCCGCGTCCGGGGTGAAGCTGACCGCCGTACGCCGCGCGGCCATGCTCGCGGGCGGCACGGTGCCGATCGTGGTCGCCGCGATGACCGGGGGCGAGGAGGCGCTCGCGGAGATCGGCCTGGAGGTCGGCCGCCCGGTCCTGCCGATGCTGGCCTCGACCGCGCCCGACGTGGCCGCGGCGATGAGGAAGGCCGGCGGCGGCCCCGGGACGGCGGTCGCGGTGGACACCAAGCTGGACGGCATCCGGATCCAGGCCCACCGGCGCGGCGACCAGGTCCTGGTCGCCACCCGCAGCCTGGACGACATCACCGACCGCCTTCCGGAGGTCGTCGAGGTCGTGCGATCCCTGCCGGCCGACGAGCTGGTCCTCGACGGTGAGGCGCTCGCGCTGGACGAGGACGGCCGACCGCGGCCGTTCCAGGAGACCGCCTCCCGCACGGCCCAGGGGATCGGAGAGGGTGCCGGGGTCGCCATCACGCCGTACTTCTTCGACGTCCTCCACGTCGACGGCCGCGACCTCCTCGACGCCCCCGGCAGCGAGCGGCTCGAGGCCCTCGAGGCACTGGTCCCCGAGGCGCACCGCGTGCCGAGGCTCGTCACCGACGATCCGACCGCGGCGGAGGCCTTCGCCCAGGACGCACTCTCGCGCGGCCACGAGGGTGTGGTCGTGAAGAGCCTCTCGATCGGGTACGCCGCCGGACGGCGGGGCTCCGGGTGGGTGAAGGTGAAGCCGGTGCACACCCTCGACCTCGTCGTGCTCGCCGTCGAGTGGGGCAACGGCCGCCGCCAGGGCTGGCTGTCCAACATCCACCTCGGGGCCCGCAACCCCGACGGCACGTTCACGATGCTGGGCAAGACCTTCAAGGGGATGACCGACGAGATGCTCGCCTGGCAGACCCAGCGGTTCACCGAGCTCGCGGTGTCGCCCGAGACCATCCGCGACTCGTACGTCGTACCCCTGCGTCCCGAGCAGGTGGTGGAGATCGCGTTCGACGGGCTCCAGCGCTCCAGCCGCTACCCCGGTGGCTTGGCCCTGCGCTTCGCCCGGGTCGTCCGCTACCGCGACGACAAGTCCGTCGACGATGCCGACACCATCGCCACCGTCCGTTCCCTGGCCGCCCCCGCAAGCGGCTGACCCGAAGTGGGAGTTCTCCGCCATCGAGGTGGGAGGTATCCGCGTCCCCGAAGCGGAGAACTCCCACTTCGACCCGGGAGAAGTCCCACCTCGGCGAACTAGGGTCGGGGACGTGATCGAGCTGCAGCGTGGCGACGAGATGGCGCTGGCCCGCGACGACGGCGCGCCACTGGGACGACTCACCATGGGGCTGGGCTGGGACAAGAAGCCCGGAGCCGGGTTCATGTCCGGCGCCAACACCCCGGACGTCGACCTGGACGCGTCAGCGATCCAGTACGCCGGCGACCAGCTCTTCGACCTGGCCTTCTTCAACCACCTCGAGACCCGGGACGGGTCGATCGCACACCTCGGCGACAACATCAGCGGCCGCGGGGAGGGTGACGACGAGCAGATCACCATCGACCTCGCGAAGGTCTACCCCCGCGTCGACACGATCCTGTTCCTGGTCAGCAGCTACCAGGGCCACACCCTCGAGTGGGTGGCCAACGCCTACTGCCGCCTGGTCGACGAGGACGACGAGGAGATCGCACGCTTCACGCTCACCGAGGGGGTTCCCCGCACCGGCTTCATGCTGGCGAAGATGTTCCGCGACGGTGACGGCTGGCGCCTGAAGGCGATCGGCCAGGGCATCGCGGTCACCGTCCCGACGGAGTCTCTCGACGTCCTGGCGCGCTTCGTCTGAGCCGCTGCCCGGCGGTGGCCCGTCAGCGCGCGGGGCAGTTGAGCTCGGCGCCGTTCGGGTACTGGACCGACATCGGGCCGCCGGAGATCGGGTAGCGCGCCTCCCCGGTCAGCGCGATCGCGCGCTGGGCCCCTTTGGCCCTGTCCACCCGCAGCTGAGCCACAACGTGGTCGCCGTCTGGGCGGACCATCGTGCTGACGGTGTCGCCGGGGCCGTAGGTGTAGCCCAGCACCACGCGCGACCCTTCCCAGTGACACGACTCGAACCGCTCGCCGCCGGGGTGCGCGCTGAGGTACCAGCCGATGCTCGTCACGACCAGACCCACGACGAGCAGGCCGCCCACGACGTACTGCAGGATCCTCATGCCGCCAGTGTTCCCGGTATCACCCCCCGAGCTGCGGACCTCCCCCACAACGCGGTCGGTGTCGTCCGTCGCGAGTGCGGCAGGGGCAGCCCGCGAGTCGTCACACTCGTGCAACTCGGAGTTGCAGCAGACGTACGATGCCGACATGCCCAGCAAGCCGCGTCAGGAGCGGCCGGCGGCCCGACGAAGCTCGACCGCGGTACGGCGTCGCGCGCGCGAGTCCGCGATCCTCGCCGCGACGCGCACACTGTTCGACGAGCGCGGCGTGGCCGAGGCGCAGATCGAGGACATCGCCCGGGCGGTCGGGATCAACCGGGCGATCGTGTACCGGCACTTCACCGGCAAGGAGGAGCTGTTCGCACTCGCCCTCGTCGGCTACCTCGACGAGCTCGGGACCGCCCTCGCCGAGGCCGCCGAGTCGGAGACGAAGCCGCGCGACCGGGTGGCCGCGATCGTCTCGGCCTTCGTCGACTACGGGGTGGAGCACCCCGCTTTCGTGGACTGTGCGCACAGCCTGATGCGGCGTACCGGCACCGAGCTCTTCGACGAGATCTCCGAGGGGGCGATGTTGCGGCTCGGCCGGGCGATCGCCTCCTGCCTGGCTCTGCTGCGCCGCACCCTCGAGGCCGGGGTCGAGAGCGGTGACTTCACCGTCACCGACCCCGTCCTGCTGGCGAACACCCTCTACGCGACCGGGCTCGGCGGACTCCAGCTCGCGCGGGTCGGCCTGGTCATCGACGAGGCGGCACCCGGCGTACCCCGTGTCCACAGGGTCGGCGCCGAGCAGGTGAAGTCGCTCCTGCTCACCTCGGCGCTGGGGATGGCGCAGGGCTGAAGGGTCGTCAGGCGGCCCTCGTCTGGACAGGCTCGAACGACGCGTCGTCGGCCTGGGTCAGCGCTCGAGGATGGCGGTCACACCCTGGCCGCCGGCGGCGCAGATGGAGATCAGGGCACGGCCCGAGCCCTGCTGCGCCAACAGCTTGGCGGCCACGTTCAGGATCCGACCGCCGGTGGCGGCGAAGGGATGACCGGCGGCGAGCGAGGACCCCTTGACGTTCACCTTCGAGCGGTCGATCTCGCCGAGCACGGAGTCGAGGCCGAGGCGCTCCTTGCAGAACACCGGGTCGTCCCAGGCCTTCAGCGTCGCCAGCACCTGGGAGGCGAACGCCTCGTGGATCTCGTAGAAGTCGAAGTCCTGGAGCTTCAGGCCGTTCCGCTCCAGCATCCGCGGCACGGCGTACGCCGGAGCCATCAGCAGCCCCTCGTTCCCGTGCACGAAGTCGACGGCCGCGGTCTCGTGGTCGACCAGGAACGCGAGCGGATCGAGGCTCCGCTCGGCGGCCCACGCCTCCGACCCGAGCAACACCGCGGAGGCGCCGTCGGTCAGCGGGGTCGAGTTGCCGGCAGTCATCGTGGCGGCCTCGCCCTGACCGAACACCGGCCTGAGCTTCGCCAGCGACTCGGCCGTCGAGTCGGGACGCAGGTTGGAGTCGCGCTCGAGCCCGCGGAACGGGGTGACCTGGTCGTCGAGGAACCCATCGTCGTACGCCGCCGCCAGGTGCTGGTGTGACGCCGCGGCCAGCTGGTCCTGCTCCTCGCGTCCGATCCGCCACTCGAGTGCGGTCAGAGCAGCGTGCTCGCCCATCGACAGCTTGGTGCGGGGCTCGCCGTTCTGTGGGATCGCAAGTCCGATGTCCGTCGGCCGGATCTGCGCCAGGGCCGTGAGTCGTGAGCGCGTGTCCCGTGCGGCGTTCACCTTCATCAGCTTCCTGCGCAGCTTGTCGCTGATCGCCACCGGCGCGTCCGAGGTCGTGTCCGCTCCCCCGCCGATGCCCGACTCGATCGCACCGCGTGCGATCTTGTCGGCCACGTGGATCGCCGCCTGGAGACCCGTGCCGCACGCCTGCTGGAGGTCGATCCCGGGCGTCTCCGCCGCCAGCCTGGACCCGAGCACGGACTCACGGACCAGGTTGAAGTCGCGGGAGTGCTTGAGCACCGCGCCCGCGACGACCTCGCCGACCCGCTCCCCCTCCAGCCCGAAGCGCGTCGCCAGCCCGTCGAGCGCGGCGGTGAGCATCTCCTGGTTCGAGGCGTCGGCGTACGCCGTGTTCGAGCGGGCGAACGGGATGCGGTTGCCGCCGAGGACGGCGACGCGGCGTCCCGGGGGGGTCTGGCTTGTCATCCTCCTATCCTGGCCGCAGAGGCCGCCGAGCCCAACGGAATGAGCGTCACGTCACGAAAAGTGGACGCTCAGTTACACAACCGGTTACATGAGGAGACATGACCGACCGCTACCAGGACTTCGTGTCCTCCCCCGTGGGCAAGCTGCTCGCGAAGAACCTCGGCCTGCCGAGACCGGTGCGGCTCGACCGGTACGCCGCGG
>JAICSC010000405.1 GCA_025937085.1 Nocardioides sp. | reverse complement strand
CTCGGTCGCGACGGCGTGGTAATCGCCGAGCGCCCACATGGCGCGGTGCCGCGCCTTCAGGGCGGTGTCGTCGCTGGTCGCTTGCCTGGTGGTCATGTCTCCCCCTTGCGGATGGCTTCTGGTGGTTCGTGACGCTAGGAGGAGGGAGAGCGGCCCGGCATCGGTACATGCACCCATCTCGGAATACGGTTCGGCGACGTACCGACTGGGTGGTGTCACCCGGAGACGAGGAGACGGCTCACGGCACCGGCCCGCGCGGACTTCCCGCGCAGGCCGAGCTTCTCGTAGGTGTTCTGCAGGTGACGCTCGACGGTACGGACGCTGAGCGTGAGCTCGGCGGCGATCGCGGCGTTGTCGTGGCCGCGGGCCGCGAGGGTCAGCACCTCGAGCTCGCGCGCGGATAGTACGCCGCGAGGGTCGCCGCCGAGTGCCGGCGCGGCGTCCTCGGCGAGGAAGTCGGTCACCTCGCGGACGAAGACCGGCCAGGCCGGCTCGTCCTCGAGCAGGATGTGGTTGTCGCTCTCGAGCGCGACCAGGCGCGCACCCGGGATCTCGCTGGCGAGGTGACGGGAGTAGCCGAAGTCGTTCATCCGGTCGCCGAGGGAGTGCATGACCAGCGTGGGTACGTCGAGCCCGCTCAGGTGCCGGCTCGCATCCGCCTGGCGGCGCTGCCGGCGGGCAGTCAGGGCCACCTCGGCCGTCACCGCGCGCCGTTGCAGCTCGTCCAGCCAGCCCATCTGCTCCTCCGTGGCTCCGGGGATCATCAGGTAGGTGAACACCCGGCGGAACTCCGGCGTCGGCTGCTCCCAGCCGACCCGGATCAGGTGGTCGAAGGTCTCGTCGAGGAGTCGGTCCTGCTTCGAGGTCAGGACCGCGTCGATGCCGGCGTAGCTCCCGTAGAAGACCAGCCGCCCGACCTGGTCGTGGTGGCGCGCGGCGTACTCGATCGCCACGGGCCCGCCCTGCGCCATCGCCAGGAGCGAGAACCGCTCGAGCCCCGCGTGGGTGACCACGGCCTCCAGGTCGGCGACGCGCAGGTCGAGCGAGTGGTCGGTCACGTCGCGGTCGGAGAGGCCGTGGCCGCGTTCGTCGAAGCGGTAGACCGTAGCGATCTTCCCCAGCTCGGTCAGGTAGTGACGCCAGACGGGGCTCGCCCAGTCGTACTGGAGGTGGCTCAGCCAGCAGGAGTCGATGACCAGGGGCGGGCCGGAGCCGTGGACGGCGTACGCGATCGTCACGCCGTCGGCGGAGCGGCAGAACCGGACGTCCTGCCGGGGCATCAGCCGCACGGACCCGGCCATGCCGGGATGGTAGTCCCCTTCGGACGACCCCGGACCCGGGCGCACGTACGCCCCGCGGTCCAGGCACGTCGAGAGGACCGCGGGGCGCCGTCCCGGGCGGGAACCCGGGGATGCGCACACCGTAAGGACCAGCCGACCCTGGTGTCGATGAGCCATGGGGGCCAGGGGATGGGGGTCCGGGTCAGCCAGGGGCGCGGAGCCTGACCCGGGCCAGATCCGGCACGCGAGGCAGGTCGGCAGCCTCCCCGCAGTCGAGCCCGCCGACCACGACGACCCGGGCCCCGGATGCGAGGGCGGAACGGATGCCGGGCTCGGCGTCCTCGAACACGACGCACTCCTTCGGGTCGACACCGAGGAGCTCGGCGGCGCGCAGGTAGCCGTCGGGATGTGGCTTGCCGCGCTCGATCTCGTCGGCCGGCACCAGGACCTCCGGGACGGGGAGACCGGCGGCACGCATCCGACGTACGGCGAGCTCCCGGGTCGCCGACGTCACCACGGCCCACGGGATCTCGATGCTCTCCAGGAGGGCCCGTGCGCCCGGGATCTCGACGACGCCGGCGATGAACGTCTGCTCGCGGCCCTCGAGGTCGTCGACGATCGCGTGGACCTCGTCGTCGGGTACGCCGGGCAGGAAGTGTCGCACCGTGTCCGCAGTACGCCGACCGTGGGACCACGGCACCAGGACCGCCTCGTCGACGCCGTGCTTGCGACAGAAGTCCCGCCAGATCGCCTCCACCACGGCGTGCGAGTCGACCAGTGTGCCGTCCATGTCGAAGAGCGCTGCAGCGGCGGTCAGCTCGAGGAATGGCATAGGAGCGCAGGCTATCGGCGACGTCGATGAGCGATGGCCCGTCGGTCGAGCTTGTCGAGACCACGTCCGTCCCGAGACATAAGG
>JAICSC010000396.1 GCA_025937085.1 Nocardioides sp. | reverse complement strand
GGCGTACCCCTCGGCGGTGACCTTGAGCGGGCTCTCCGGGTCGTCGGCGGCGGCGTCGACTCCCAGCGAGACGACGAGGGCGTCCGCGCCGGCGGCGTACTCGGTGAGCTCGCGCACCGCTTCGAACCACGGTCCGTCGCCGGCTCCCTCGGCCAGCGGGAGGTTCTTCGTTGCCCCCGCGCCGTCTCCGGCTCCGACCTCGTGAGCGTGCCCGAAGTAGTGCGGGAACCAGCCCGCGCCCGGGTCGACGTGGAGCGAGCCGTACCACACGTCGCCACGCTCCCAGAAGATCGCCTGGGTGCCGTTGCCGTGGTGGGCGTCGAGGTCGACGACCGCGACGTTGTCGTGCCCGGCCTCGCGCAGTGCCTGGGCGGCGACCGCGGAGTTGTTGAGGTAGCAGGAGCCGCCGTACCCGTCGCGGGTGGCGTGGTGGCCGGGCGGCCGACAGAGGGCGTACGCCGTGCGGGCGCCGCCGGCGACGAGGTCGACCGCGGTGAGTGCGCAGTCGACCGCCGCACGGGCCGCTTCCCAGGTACCCGGGCCGACCAGGGTCATCGTGTCGTAGCCGAACTGGCCGGCCCGGCCGTGCGTGGCGGCCGCCCGGGAGGGCGTCATGCCCTGGGTCATCGCCGGCGTCGGGAAGACGTAAGGCACGACGCGGTCCTGGCCGACCAGCTCGTCGTACGGACCCCGCATCCACTCCTCGTGGATCGTGCGGAGATGGTCGATGAACGCCGGGGCGTGGACGCGAAGCAGGACCCCGTCGTCGTGCTGCGTCGCCTCGACGCGCTCGTGACCTGGGAGGGCGTCGAGGATGCCGTCGACCCGTTCCGGGACCTCGGTGCCATCGGTCGCGACACCCACCCAGACCTCGCGCATCGGCTCGTGACGACGCGTCTCGGGCGACCACACGACGGGGATCGGCATGGGCAGAGCATGGCAGAGCCTTCTGTACGACGATTCAGTCCTGGTTGGATGAGTCCATGCCGCGTGCCCGTGACCTGGGGATCGTGATCGGATCCCTCCCGACCGGACCGACGAACTCCGTCCTCGACGTCCCTGGTGTGGGCCTGGGCCATACGACCGTCGTTCGCGACGAACCGGCGCCACCCGGAGGACGTGGCATCGCCCGCACCGGCGTCACCTGCCTGGTCCTCGCCGAGGACGCGTTCACGCGGCTAGTGCCGGCCGGCGGCGCCGTGCTGAACGGCGCCGGTGAGTGCACCGGCTTCATCACCGCAGCCGAGTGGGGCTCGGCGGAGACCCCGGTCTACCTGACCTCGACGCTCCAGCTGGGTCGCGTCTACGACTCCGCCTGCCGGATCGAGCTGGAGGTGAACCCGTCGTCGGCAGTCGACTTCATCATCCCGGTGGTCGCCGAGTGCGACGACTCGTTCCTCAACGACGCCCGGCGGATGCAGGTCGAGCACGAGGACGTGGTGGCGGCGTACGACGCGGCGATGGCCTCGCGCGGCTCCGCGACGCCACCCGAGGAGGGCGCGGTCGGATCCGGCACGGGGATGTCGTGCCTCGGCTTCAAGGGAGGGATCGGCACGGCGTCCCGGGTCGTCGGCCAGGACTCCGGAGACCCGCACACCGTCGGGGTGCTCCTGATGACGAACTTCGGCGCCCGCGAGGAGCTGATCGTCAACGGCGTACCAGTGGGCCGGACGCTCGGGCCGGCGCCCGACACTGAGCCACCCAAGCCGGCGGGGTCTTGCATCGGTCTGGTGGCCACGGACGCGCCGGTCGACGGAGCCTCCTGCGCGCGCCTGGCCCGCCGGGTCGGGCTCGGCCTGGCTCGCGCCGGCTCGACCGCCCACCACGGCAGTGGCGAGATCTTCATGGCGTTCGGCACCGGGATGCGGATGGACCGTGACGGCAAGCCCGACGGGACGCCGGTGCTGACCGGGCGTGCGCTCGACCCGTTGTTCGCCGCCGTCGTCGAGGCCTCGGAGGAGGCCGTGCTGAACTCGATCTTCACCGCGCCGACCGTCACCGGTCGCGACGGCAACACCAGCGAGTCGGCGTACAACGACGAGGTGTTGGCGCTCCTTCGGAGCGTGGTCTCGGCGGGCTCGACCAGCGAGTCATGAGGGAGCAGGAGGTCCGGATCCCGGTCCGCGACGGGTCCTGGCTCGCGGCGTCGCTGTACCTACCGGACGAGTCGGCCGGGCCGCAGCCGTGCCTGGTCGAGGCGCTCCCCTACCGCAAGGACGACCTGACGTCGTCGTATGCGTCGTCCTACCGCAGCCTCTGTGAGGACCACGGGTACGCCGTGGCGCGCATCGACGTCCGCGGCACGGGCTCGTCCCCAGGTGACGCCGTGGACGAGTACCCGGAGGCGGAGCAGCGGGACCTGCCCGACGCCTTC
>JAICSC010000015.1 GCA_025937085.1 Nocardioides sp. | reverse complement strand
CCGGGTCGCGCGGATGCTCGGGCTTGAGAACCGGTACGCCGAGGGCCGCGGCGGCGTCGGCCACCACCGAGGCCGTGAGTCTCCGGCCGCGCCCGGTCGCCGCGTCGGGACGCGTCACGACCCCCACGAGGTCGTGCGCCGACTCGGCAACGGCCAGTAGCGACGGAAGAGCGGCCTCGGGTGTCCCGGCGAACACCACCCTCATCAGCTCGGCCTCATCAGAGGCCGAGACCCCGGGTCGGGTGCGGCGAGACCTTGATCATGGGCGACCCGCTCGCGCCGAACCACTCCGACTCCCGGATCTCCTTCATCGCCTGCTTACGCAGCTCAGGAGCGAGCCGGTCGACGAACAGGATGCCGTCGAGATGGTCCGTCTCGTGCTGGACCGCCCGGGCCAGCAGCTCGCTGCCCTCGATCGTGACCGGCTCGCCGTACATGTCGAAGCCCTTCGCGACCACCGTCAGCGCCCGTCGGCAGTCGAGGGAGAGCCCCGGGATCGACAGGCAGCCCTCGTCGCCGTCCTGGGTCTCCTCGGAGAGGTCGAGCAGAGGGTTGACCAGGTGGCCGACCTCGCCGTCGATGTTCCAGGTGAACACTCGCAGCCCCACGCCGATCTGCGGTGCCGCCAGCCCCGAGCCAGGCGCGTCGAGCATGGTGTCGGTGAGATCCTGGACCAGTCGGCGCAGCTCCTTGTCGAAGTCGACGACCTCGATCGCCTTTGTGCGCAGGATCGGGTCGCCGAACAGACGGATCGGCTGGATGGCCACGCGCCGAGTCTAGGAGTGCGTGCTCGAGCAGGAGTCGCCCGGGAGGAGGTCGGCTGCGGCGACGACGTACGTCGTACCGTCGTCGCGGTAGTGGTCGGCTGTGGATCCCTCGAGCAGGCGGATCACCGCCCGGTCGCGCACCACGGAGCAGCGGCCGATGGTGGACAGCCGCACGGAGGAGTCCGAGGGCCACGTCCCCACGTCTATGCCTTGGCCCGGCTCGAACGGAAGCGGGAGGGCGAAGACGCGCAGCGCGTCCGGCTGGTAGCGCTGTGCCGGAGGGGATCGGATCTCCCGGGCCCAAGCGCTGACGAAGTGGACGAAGTCGGCGAGCCTGGTCCGGGCGGCGATGCCAGAGGACGGGTCGTCCCAGGCGGCGACGTAGGCGGTGCCGTCACCGGTGAGGACGAACCCTGGTGGCCGGCTGAACGAGCTCTCGACGCTGGTGGAGCCGCCCGAGCCCTCGATCCGGATGACGATGTCGTCGGCAGCGGTCGGGTGAACGATGACGGGCACAGTGGTCGTGTGGTCGCCGGGCGGAGCCACCCACGGGTGGCTCCCACACGCGACGAGAAACCGGACGGTTCCTCACAGGGACATGGGGTCGACCTGGATGCGGACCGGGTCGAGCTTGCGCGCGGAGCGTACGCGCTGGACCTCTCCCAGCGCTCGAGAAAGGGACAGCCCGTGTGCTCGCGGCACTCGGACCACCACCCGCGACTGCCCGTCGTCGACGTCGACCGGCCCCAGCACCTCGGTGCCGACCGGACGGTCGAGCAGTGTGATCGCGTCATCGACAGCCCCGGCCTCGCCGGTGATCGTCGCCAGACGGCTGGCGGGTGGGAGATGGGCCTCCGAGCGGGCGACCGCCTCGCGCCGCGCGAAGCCGGCCGGGTCCCACCGCACCAGGGCCTGGAGCGCCGGGTGAGCCGGGTCGCCGACGGCGACCACACGCGCACCGCCGGCAGCCAGCCCGGCCGAGCCCAGCCACCGTCGGAGTGCCTCCTCGTCGGTCCGGAGGTCGGGGCGTGCCAGCGCCAGCCAGGTGTCGAGCAGGACGACGGCCGCATATCCACCGTCGGCAACCGGCTCCGCACCGGGAGTCGCGACCACGAGCGCCGGCCTGGCCGGCACGGAGGCCACGACGCGGTCGCCGCTCGATGCCACGACCGGGGTGGAGGGGAACGCACGGCCGAGCTCCTCGGCAGTACGCCGCTCCCCCACCACCGGCGCGCGCAGACCCCGGTGTCCGCAGGCGACACAGGCCCACGCCTCATCGACGGCTCCGCACCACCGACACGTCGGCGGCACGGCGGGGCCGGACACGGCCAACGGCCCGGTGCAGACGGTGCATCGGGCCGGCGCACGGCACCGCTCACAGGCGAGCGACGGGGCGTACCCACGGCGTGGCGTCTGCAGCAGGACCGGGCCGTGCTCGAGCCCGGCGGCCACGACGTCGTACACCTGTCGTGGCATCCGGCTGGCCCGCGCCAGCGGGTCGCGATCGAGCTCGAGGTCGGTCGCGCCGGAGACCGAGACCGTGACGGCGGCCCGTAGCGCCTCGCGCGGTGGCGCGATCTCGCGCGCCCAGCCCGAGGTCAGCAGATGATCGGCCTCCACGCTGCGGGCGAACCCACCGACCAGGGCCGCCGTCCGCTCGAGCTGGGCACGTGTGAGCAGCACCTCGCGGGCATGGGGGTACGGCGCGCGGGGCTCGGCGTGCAGGTCGTCGCCGTCGTCCCAGATCGCGACCAGCCCGAGGTCGTGCACCGGCGCGAACGCGGCAGCCCGGGTGCCCACGACGATCCGTCGGGTCCCGCGCGCGACGGCGAGGAACTCGCGGTAGCGGCGCGCCGGACCCGCGCCCGCCGTCAGGACGACGTGGTGCCCGGCCCCGAGCAGGCCCGCCAGCGCCGCATCCAGCCTGGCCACGTCGCGCCGGTCCGGCACGACCAGGACGCTGCCGCGACCACCCGCCAGGGTGAGCGCCGCCGCGGCTGCGAGCAGGCCCGGCCAGTCCGCACCGGGCAGGGCCGACCAGACCGCTCGCGGGGACCCGTCGCGCGCCAGGTGGGCCAGGAACGCGTCCGCGGCGGGATACGACGACCACGCCCGTCGGGCTGCCGCGACGTCGACCGACAGTGGTTCTTCCGCAGGTGACGGCTGCTTCTCGGTGGTCGCGTGCCGGGGCGGGACGGCGAGCCGGAGTATGTCGGAGCGGGTGCCGGCGTACCGCTCGGCGACCTGCTCGGCGAGCCCGGCGATCTCGGGGCGGAGCACCGGCTCGGGGCTCACCACCCGCTGGAGGGCCGTCAGGGTGCCGGTGTGGTCGGTGTCGGCGGCTCGGGCGACGACGTACCCGTCCAGCGGCTTGCCGGCGAACCGCACCTTCACCCGGGCACCCGGGACCGCGTCCGTGGCCATCGAGGCCGGCACGGCGTAGTCGAACGGGCGGTCGAGGTGCGCCAGTGGGGTGTCGACCAGGACGCGCGCCACCGGGTCGGTTTCGGCGGCGGGCTCGGCCTTCGCGGTGCGCCCGGGCCGCCGTGCGCGCACCGTCTTCCGCAGACCCGGCAGGGTCTCGGGAGCAGGATCCTCGCGGTCGGCCACGGCGGCTGTTCTACCAGCCGCCGCGGACGCCGGCCCGGATCACCCGAGAAGGGTCACGGCCCTGTCACGGCTCCGTGACGGGTGCCGTCGCCACCGAGAACGTCGACGCGTGCCGAGGGCGGTGCCCGTGATGGTGGTGCCAGTGGTGGTGGTGGGGCATGGCCCTCACGGTGATCCTCACCGTGATCCGCTCCCCGACGTCGGCGGCACGGGCGACGTACGTCTTGCCGGTCGCCCCGGCGATCCGCCTGCCGCCTGCGAACCAGTGGAAGTGACGCTTCACGTGGGACGGCGACCAGCGTCCGCCGTGGGCCGTGAGGCGGCTGCCGACGGTGGGGGTGCCGGTGATCCGCGGGGTGGTCCTCGGCACCAGCCCGCGACTGCAGGTGTAGACCCGGATGTCGTCGAGGTACCAGCCCAGTCCGGCGTTGACGCTGTCGGTGTTCATGGTGAACTGCGGTTCGACCGCATGCCCGGAGTTCCGCTTCAGCGACAGCCGGCTCGCGAGGTAGCCGTGACTGTCCCGGCTGAACGCCTCTCGGTCCGCGGCCGGGTTGCCGAACTGGTCGCTGAGCACGTCGCGCGGGCCGTTGACCCACGGCCGTCGCTCGGCAGGACGCGGGGCAGCGCCCCGTGTCGCATCGGCCACCTCGACCGTCCCGCCGTCGTAGTTGACCGGGGTGCCGTCGGGGAAGCTGCCGGACTCCAGGACGCGCCACTGCTCGAACCACAGGTATGCCCGCCGCCCGGCCGGGAGCGCCACCGGATGCATGGTCAGCGAGCTGGCCGTGATGCCGTCCGGCTCGATCGAGTACCACGACCGGCGACCAGACGTCGCGTTGGCGGGAACCTCGGGGAACACCGACCGGTCGGGGGCACGCAGCCAGGTGCTGCCGGCGCCGAACCTGGTCCGCGGTGTCCCCTTCTCGGAGTCGAACAGCACCCGCACCGGGCCGGCGCGTCTCGGGCAGGTCATCGGCGCGTCGGGCGGCTGCTTCGCCCGTGGTGGCGACGTGCGCATCCGGGTGGCCAGGGTGGCCCGGTGGACGTTGCGGCAGTCGCGTTCGGTCATCTTGACCGTGTGGTGCCGGGCCAGGGCGTGGCAGCTGCTGTCGAGTACGGCCGCGAGGTCGGAGTAGTCGCTGCCCGAGACGAGGTGCTGGATCACGTCGAGATAGAGCGTGGCCGTCTTCTTCAGTGACGGACCGTCGATGCCGTGCACGGTCCTGCCGCCCTGTTTCCCGCCCTGGGAGATCAGGTAGAAGGTCCGGTTGCCGACCCCGCTGTTGGTGTGGACGCCGCCGTTGTCGAACTCGCCGCCCACGTAGCGCCTACTGGTCATGCTGTCGGGCTGCCCGAACCTCCCCGGGTCCTTCATGCTCCGGATCGCGCCGATCGGCAGATCCTCCCCGAGCCTCCAGTCGTGCGGGGAGTCACCCGCACTCGGGTGCCGGTGGTCGATGATCTCGCCCATGATGTCGGCCAACGACTCGTTGATCGCACCGGACTGTGCCAAGTAGAAGAGGTCCGCGTTGTGCGAGATCACCCCGTGGGTCATCTCGTGACCGACCACGTCGTCAGCCGAGGCGAAGCCATCGCCGTAGAACATGCCGACGCCGTTCCAGAAGGCGTTCTGGAGCGGGCAGTCCTGTGGCCGGGCGCCCGGGTCGCAGTACCGCACCGTGGACGAGAGGCTCTGGTGGCCGCCTTCGTCGACGCCGAGCAGCCGGGTCAGGTCGATCCCGCCGATCCGGCGGTAGAACGTCGACACGGCGCCGGCCAGGTTGAAGGCGTCGTTGACGTCTCGGACCTTGCTGCGCGGGCCGTGCTCGGTGCGAGCGAAGGCCGAGGTGCAGGGCGCGTCGGGGTAGGTGTTGAAGTTGTGGTTGTCGCAGACGACCCGGTTGACGTGCTCGACCAGGCCGAGGTCCTGGACGACGGCACCACTGCGGTCGTCGACGAGGACGAGCCGGTGGAACCCGGGGCCTGCATGCACCTCGACCCACCAGACGCCACGCGCATGCGTGGCCGGGTCGGAGGTGCGCGGCACGCCCAGCACGGCCGGGTCGTAGAGACGCCGCACCGGCCGGTCGGCCCGGAGCCCGACCGGGGAGGCGTGGCCGAGTCGCTTGGCCGCGGCTGCGAGCGCCTCGCGCCGCGCTGACACCGATGAGTACGTCGCGCCGGGCACCGCCGCCCGGGAGACGGACGCCGTCACCGAGCCGAGCTGCCTGTTCGGGCGCAGGTCGACGGCGACCGCGCCGCCGATCACCGGGAGCCCGTTCCGCTGCTCGGCGAACCGCACCACGTCGTCCCCGGTCACCGACCTCGTGACCCGCCCCGCGACGAGTCGGGTACCCCGTTCACCGAGCCCGAACAGGGCGCCGTACCGCGACAGGTGCGACCGCGCGGCGGCCCGCGGCGCGGTCGCCCGTGAGACGGACGGGTTCCGGGCGCCCGTGACGCCGACGACCCGAGCGACGCCGTCGGGACCCCGCGCGACCCGCACGGCACCCCGCGTGTCGGCCGTCAGCTGCGCCAGGGCGCGGTCGGCTCGTGCTGGATGCACGGCTGGTCCGTCCGGGGCGGCGACGGCTCGGGTCGGACCCGTGGTCGCGACCTGGGCAAGAGATGCGGCCGCGAGGGCCAGCGCGGTTCCGAGAGTCGTCGTGTGTGTCACGGAACGCCTCCGTCCGGCCGGAAGGCCTGGTTCTGCGAGGCAATCTAGTACCCGGCCCTCGCGGGCACCTCAGCCCGCGACGCCGGCCGCCTTGCGGAGCTCCTCGACCCGGTCGGTCCGCTCCCAGGTGAACTCCGGCAGCTCGCGGCCGAAGTGGCCGTACGCCGCGGTCAGCGCGTAGATGGGACGCAACAGGTCGAGGTCCTCGATGATCGCGGCCGGGCGGAGGTCGAAGACCTCGAGCACGGCCTTCTGGATCTCCTCGTCGGGGACGACACCGGTGCCGAACGTCTCGATGAAGACCCCCACGGGCTGCGCCTTGCCGATCGCATAGGCGACCTGCACCTCACAGCGCCGGGCCAGGCCGGAGGCCACGACGTTCTTGGCGACCCATCGCATGGCGTACGCCGCTGAGCGGTCGACCTTGGAGGGGTCCTTGCCGGAGAAGGCACCCCCGCCGTGCCGGGCCATGCCGCCGTAGGTGTCGACGATGATCTTCCGGCCGGTCACGCCGGCGTCCCCCATCGGGCCGCCGACCACGAAACGTCCGGTCGGGTTGACCAGCAGCCGGTAGCCCTCGCTGGGGATGTCGAACGTCGCGAGCACCGGGTCGATCACGTGTTTCTTGATGTCGGGCTCGAGGGTGTTGTCGAGGTCGATGTGGTCGGCGTGCTGGGTCGACAGGACGACGGTGTCGACCCGCACCGGGCGGTTGTCGGCGTCGTACTCGATCGTGACCTGGGTCTTGCCGTCGGGGCGGAGGTAGTTCAGCGTGCCGTCGTTGCGGACCTCGGTGAGGCGCTCGGCGAGCCGCTGGGCCATCACGATCGGCAGCGGCATCAGCACGGCGGTGTCGTCGCACGCGTAGCCGAACATCAGTCCCTGGTCACCCGCGCCCTGCTTGTCCATCGCGTCGACCGAGCCGGTCCGGGACTCGTGGCCGGTGTCGACACCCTGGGCGATGTCCCCGGACTGGCCCCCGATGGCGACCATGACCCCGCAGGACGCGCCGTCGAACCCCTTCTCCGAGGAGTCGTAGCCGATGGTCAGGATGCGGTCCCGGACGATCTGCTTGATGTCGACGTAGCCGGTCGTGGTGACCTCCCCGGCAACGACCACGAGGCCTGTCGTGAGCAGGGTCTCGACCGCGACCCGGCTGTGGGGGTCCTGTCGGATCATCTCGTCGAGGACCGAGTCGCTGATCTGGTCGGCGATCTTGTCGGGATGTCCCTCGGTGACGGATTCGGAGGTGAAGAGGCGTCCGGTCACGGTTCTGTGTGCTCCTGGTTCAACTGGCGTGGATCGGCGGTCACGATAGCGGGCCGCGGGTGCCGGCCGACGAATCGGCGTACGACCTCGTCCCACACGGCATGGGCGAGGGCGGTCTTGGTTCCGGACGGTACGTCGACCTGCGTCCCGTCCGCCCCGAGGATCGCTGCCTGGTTGTCGTCCGCCCCGAACACGGCTCCGCCGCGGACGTCGTTGACCACGAGCAGGTCGCAGCCCTTCCGGGCGAGCTTGGCACGTCCCAGCTCGAGCACGGTTCCGGTGTCGTCGCCGGTCTCGGCGCCGAACCCCACGACGACCTGTCCCGGCCGGAGCCGGTCGTGGGAGATCTCGGCGAGGATGTCCGGGGTCTGGGTCAGCTCCAGCGCCGGAGCCGACCCGTCGGCGGCCTTCTTGATCTTGGTCCCCGTCGTCGACACGGGGCGAAAGTCGGCCGGGGCTGCCGCCATCACCACCACGTCGGCGGAGGCCGCGGCCGAGACGACCGCATCGCGCATCTCCTCGGTGGTCCCGACGCGCACCACCTTGACCCCGGGCGGCTCGGGCAGGGAGACGTTCGCGGCGACCAGGGTCACCTCGGCGCCCCGCACGACTGCCGCGCGGGCCAGGGCGATGCCCTGCCGCCCCGACGAGCGGTTCCCCAGGTAGCGGACGGGGTCGAGGGGCTCCCGGGTGCCACCGGCCGAGACCACGACGGTGCGACCGGCCAGGTCCGGCTCGCCGGGCCCGCGCGCGAGCACGTCCTGGCAGAGGGCGAAGATCTCCTCGGGGTCGGGCAGCCGACCCTTCCCCGAGTCGGCGCCGGTGAGGCGGCCGACCGCGGGCTCGATCACCAGCGCCCCGCGCTCGCGGAGCGTGGCGACGTTGGCGCGCGTGGCGGCGTGCTCCCACATCTCGGTGTGCATCGCGGGGGCGAAGACCACGGGGCAGCGGGCCGTCAGCAGGACGTTGGTCAGCAGGTCGTCGGCGCGGCCGTGGGCGGCCCGCGCCAGCAGGTCGGCCGTGGCCGGGGCGACGACGACGAGGTCGGCCGACCGGCCGATCCGCACGTGGGGCACCTCGTGGACCGACTCCCAGACCTGCGTGTGCACCGGTCGTCCGGACAGCGCGGCCCAGGTCGCCTCGCCCACGAAGTGCAGAGCCGACGGCGTCGGGACGACGGTGACGTCGTACCCGCTCTCGGTGAACAGGCGCAGCAGCTCCGCCGCTTTGTACGCCGCGATCCCGCCGGCGACGCCGAGCACCACGGTTCCTGAGGAGCCGAGGGACGAGGCGTCGCGAAGGGCCGATGGCCGGCTCCCTGCCTCGGCAGAGGCGCCGGGACCGGCCACGTGGCTCATGCGCGCGGGGAGGGTCGGCTCACTCGGCCGAGAAGCCGGACTCGAGGGCGGCGGCCTTCTTGGCCTCCTCCTCGGCGGCCAGCTCGGCCGGGTCGACGTCCTCGCAGGTCAGCAGGTCGTCGTTGATCTCGCGCAGCGCGATCGACAGCGGCTTCTCCTGCACGTGGGTCTCGACGAGCGGACCGACGTATTCCAGCAGACCCTCGCCGAGCTGGGAGTAGTAGGCGTTGATCTGCCGGGCGCGCTTGGCGCTGTAGAGGACCAGCCGGTACTTGCTGTCGGTCTTGGTCAGCAGGTCGTCGATCGAGGGGTTGGTCACGCCCTCGGCGGCGGGAGTGGGGGCAGACACGCAGCAGCCTCGCAGGTAGTCGGGTCGAGTCGGGTCGAGTCGGATGGCTCGGGGGCCGGAGTGGGCTCAGTCGACGGACTGTGCACCAACCATCAAGGCTACCAACTCCTCCGCCGCTTCGTGAATTTCGGTGTTCACCACGGTCACGTCGAACTCCGCCTCAGCGGCGAGCTCCAGACGGGCCGTCACGAGCCGCCGTTCCCGCTCGGGCTCGCCCTCCGTACCGCGGCCGACCAGACGGCGTACCAGCTCCTTCCACGACGGCGGTGCCAGGAAGACCATGAGGGCCTCCGGCATCGCCGCGCGAACCTGCCGAGCCCCTTGGAGGTCGATCTCGAGCAACGCCGGGCGACCCGCCGCGAGGTTCTCCTCCACCGGCGCGCGCGGCGTTCCGTAGCGGGCGGCACCGTGGACGACGGCCCACTCGAGGAGCTCGTCGCGCTGGATCATCGCGTCGAACTCCTCCTCCGAGACGAACCAGTAGTGGACGCCGTTCACCTCACCGGGTCGAGGTGCGCGCGTCGTGGCCGACACCGAGATCCAGATCTCGGGGTGGTGCAGCCGGATGTCGGCCGACACCGACCCCTTGCCGACGGCCGTGGGGCCGGCCAGGACGGTGAGCCGGGTACGCCGTGCGTCCGGCGCTCCTGCAGGGCCGGACCTGCTCACTCGCCGGTGGCGAACTCGCGCTCGAGCGCGGCGACCTGCTTGGCACCGAGGCCCCGGACGCGGCGGCTCTCGGCGATGCCGATGCGCTCCATGAGCTGCTTGGCCCGCACCTTGCCGACTCCCGGCATCGAGCAGAGCAGGTCGACCACCCGCATCTTGCCGATCACCTCGTTCTTCTGGCCCTCGTGCAGCACGTCCGAGATCGACGCCCCGGAGTTCTTGAGGCGGTTCTTCACCTCGGCGCGCTCACGACGCGAGGCCGCAGCCTTGTCGAGGGCCGCCTGGCGCTGCTCCGGAGTGAGCGGTGGGAGAGCCAAGGCACATCCTTTGTCCGACGAGCTTCGTCCGACGAGCACTGGGTCGACCAGGACCGGACGGGTCCGACCGAGGGGAGTCGGAACGCCGACAATCTAGTCAGCCGGGCCACGCAGCGGCAACGTGGCCCTGCTGTCGAGCCCGGCGAGTGGTCACATGTCCAGGGGCGTGTGACACACGTCGAGGACCTCCTGCTGCACGGTGGCGAGAGCCTGCCGGGTGTCGGACGCCGCGAGCTCGGCGGCCGCCCGCCGGATCAGGACCCGGTCCTCCGGGCTCAGGCCCGCCGGCGGGTGCTTCGGGTCGTACCTCGCCGGGTCGATGCCGGCCCTGTCGAGCGCGGTGTCCAGGGCGCGGATCCGGGTGACCAGGACCTGCCAGTCGTCGGCGACGTCGTCGGGCGCCTTGCCCTGGAGATCCTCGAAGATCGGCAGGGCCTGGAGCAGGCCGGTCCGGCCGCCGTCGTGGGCGATCGAGCCGAGGTCGGACTGGTGGTCGCGGACGGCGTCGCAGTAGCTTTTCCCCCCACCGCAGGCGGCCAGTGGGAGCAGTGCGAGGACCGCGACGGCGACCCCGATCCTGGTCGGGCCCTGCGTCATCCGCTGAGCTCGCGCAGCCGCTCGTTGAGGCGGTCGGCGGCCTCGGCCAGACCGGCCGGGCCGGTCCGGAGCAGCTCCCGCGACGTGCTCGGCAGCACGTGCCCGACGCCGGCGCCGAAGATCCGGCGCAGGTCGTCGACGGTGCCGCCCTGCGCGCCGTACCCCGGGGCGAGGACCGGCCCGTTGATGTCGAGCCGGTGATGCCCGGCGGTGATGGTCGCGCCGACGACCGCCCCGAAGGAGCCGAGCGGGTCCGCCCCCTCGTTGAGCGTGCGCAAGCGGTCGAGGACGGTGTCCGCCACCGTCCCGTCCTCGGTCGCCGCCTCCTGCACCTCAGGGCCCTCCTTGTTGGAGGTGAGGGCGAGGACGAACACCCCGGCGTCGTGCTTGCGGGCGGTGTCGATCATCGGGGTGAGCGACCCGAAGCCGAGGTACGGACTGGCGGTGATCGCGTCGACGGCCAGCGGCGAGGCCCGGTCGAGGTAGGCGTCGGCGTACGCCTGGCTGGTCGAGCCGACGTCGCCGCGCTTCACGTCGAGCAGTACGAGCGCGCCGGCCTCGCGGCAGGTGACGATCAGGCGCTCCAGCACGGCGACGCCACGGCTCCCGAACCGCTCGTAGAACGCCGACTGCGGCTTGACCACGGCCACCCGCGGGCCGAGCGTCTCCCCGGCGGTCATGGCGAACCGCTCGAGCCCCGCGACGCTGTCGTCGAGCCCCCACGCGTGCAGTAGGGCGGCGTGAGGGTCGATGCCGGCGCAGAGCGGTCCGCGCTCCTGCACCCGGGTGTGGACCCGGGCTCCGAAGGTGGTCATGCGTCGTCCTCTCCGACTGCTGGTCCAGATGCTGGGTCGAGGTGGTGGGCGATCCGGAAGGCTGTGGTCGGGTCGTGGAACAGGGCGCTGCCGACCTGGACCGCCCGGGCACCGGCGTCCAGGTAGGCGACAGCGTCCTCGACGTCCATGATGCCGCCGCAACCGATCACCGAGGCGTCCGGGAGGGCACGGGCGACCTCGGCCACGCACCGCAGGGTCTGCGGGCGGATCGCGGGCCCGCTGAGCCCGCCCGGCCGTCCGTCCGGGAGAGCCGCGGGCAGGGCGTTGCCGATCACCACCGCGTCGGCCCCGGCGTCGACCACGGCGCGCGCCGTCTCGGCCACCCGGGCGACGTCACTGCGGAGCTTGGCCAGGAGCAGCACGCCGTCGCGGAGGTCCCGCCGGCAGGAGCCGAGCACGCTCGCGGCCTGGAAGGGTTCGCGCGCGTCGAACAGGCCGCTCCCCGCCGAGTCGGGTACCGACAGGTTCACCTCGAGGGCCATGACGCCGTCGGCACGCCCGAGACTGCGCGCCAGCTCGGCGTACTCGCCCAGCGAGTGACCGGCGATGCTGGCGACGACGGTCGCGCCCAGGTCGAGGAGCGCCGGGAGCTCGACCTCCAGGAAGCCGGTGACACCGGTGTTCTGCAGGCCGATCGCGTTGACCAGCCCGCTCGGCGACTCGACGATGCGCGGCTCGCGACCGCCGAGTCGTGGCTGCAGGGTGACCGACCGGGTGACGAAGCCGCCGAGGGCGGAGAGGTCGCCGTACGTCGCGAGCTCCCGGCCGCCGCCCCCGCAGCCGGAGGCGGTCAGCACCGGGTTGGTGAACGGCCAGCGTTGGGTCGAGGTCACGACAGGGCCTCCCAGTCGACCCGGGAGGCACGGAAGACCGGTCCGTCCACGCAGGCACGTACGACGTGCGCGTCTCCGGCGTCGCCGAGGACCGGGACGGGGCAGCCCTGGCAGAGCCCGGTCGCACAGGTCAGGGGGCGTTCGAGCGCGACCTGGCAGGTGGTGGCGGAGCCGTGCACTGCGTCGGCGACGAAGCGCAGCGTGGCCGGTGATCCGGCGGCGTAGACGACGTCGACGTCGGGGAGCGACCGGAGGACCGCGGCGGTCAGGTCACCGGCCGCGACCTCGACCTGGCCAACGCTGCGCCGGGCGGCGAGCGGCTCGAGGACGTGGGCGTCGTCGGCGCCACCGAGCACCAGCCGCACCTCGCACGCCCGCTCCCGCAGCCGTTCGGCGAGGGTGGTCAGCGCCGCCGCGGCGTACCCCTCCCCGACGAGCAGGCACCGCGCCGGCTCACGGGGCAGGGAGAAGGGCCGTCCCAGCGGACCGGTGACCTCGATCGTGGCGCCGGCCGCCAGACCGGCGAGTACGCGGCTGCCCGCACCCCGGGGCTCCACCACGATGTCGACCACGGCACGGTGGCCGGCCATCGGACCGACCCGGTGGATCCAGAATGACCGGCGGGCCAGACGGCCGTCTCCGATCGAGACCGCCAGGAAGCTCCCCGGCCGCGACTCCTCCCCCACCGCCGGCGCCGCCAGGCTGAGGTGGTGGTACGCCCCGACGGTCTTCGCGGCCAGCACCTCGGCGGTGACGTGGACCGGGCCGTGGACGGGTCCGGCGACCGAGGTGGTCATCACGCCGGCCCGGGGCCCGTCAGACCGCGGACGACGTGACGCGGCCACACCGGCCCGCCGTAGACGAAGCCGGTGTAGGCCTGGACCAGGTTAGCGCCCGCCCTCATCCGCTCGTGCACGTCGTACGACGAGGAGACCCCACCGACCGAGATGAGGGTGATCTCCGGGTCGTGCGCGCGGAGCAGCCGCAGGACCTCGACCGACCGCCGCCGCAGCACCGGCCCGGACAGACCTCCGGCTCCCACCGCCTCGACGTCTGGCGCCGGGGTGTGCAGACCGTCGCGCGAGACCGTGGTGTTCGTGGCGATCAGGCCCTCGAGGTCGCGCTCGCGAGCCAGCTTCCCGACCGCGACGACGTCCTCGTCGCAGAGATCGGGGGCGATCTTCACGCACAGCGGGACCGGGCGGTTCGCGGCCTCGTCGGCCGCGCGGCGTACCTCGTCGAGGAGCGGACCCAGCCGGTCGACAGCCTGCAACGACCGGAGACCCGGCGTGTTGGGTGAGGAGACGTTGACGACCAGGTAGTCGGCGTACGGCGCGAGGAGGTGCGTGCTCGCCGCGTAGTCCGCGAGCACGGCACGATCGTCGTGTTCGGGGACCACTTTGGACCTGCCGATGTTGATGCCGAGCACAGGCCGGGCGCGTCGACGCACGTCGGAACGGAGGTTCACCCGTGCTCGGTGGTCCCGGCGGTCGAGCCTCCGGGCGCGGCGTCCAAGGCGGGCCGCGACGGCCTCGGCGCCGTCGTTGTTGAAGCCCATCCGGTTCACCACGGCCCGATCCTCGGGGAGCCGGAACAGCCGAGGACGAGGGTTCCCGGGCTGGGGCAGAGCGGTCACGGTGCCCACCTCGACGAAGCCGAAGCCGAGTGCCGCCAGCGCGTCGATCCCGACCGCGTTCTTGTCGAATCCGGCCGCCAGCCCCAGCGGGTTGGGGAAGGTCAGGCCCATCGCCTCGACGGGCGCCGCCGGCACCTTGATCGCAGCGCGGGCTACGGGCCGTCCGGCACGGATCGCCCGGAAGCCGAGATGGTGCGCGCGCTCCGGGTCGACCCGGGTCAGCACGCTGCTGAAGAGGAGGTCGTACGCCGTCACCGGCATCCGGCCCAGTCCTGCAGCGAGCGGACCTCGATGTCGCCGCGGATGCGAGCCTCGATCCCCTGCACGGCGGCGCCGAGACCCTGCACGGTGGTGATGCACGGGACGTTCGCCCGGACCGCGGCGGTGCGGATCTCGTAGCCGTCGACGCGGACCGACCCGCCGCTGCCCGAGGATCCGTGCGGGGTGTTCACGACCAGCGCCACGTCGCCCTCGGCGATCAGCTGGACCGTGGTGGGCTCGCCGTTCGGGCCGGGGCCGTCGAAGTGCTTGCGGACCACCGCCGCGTGCACACCGTTGCGGCGGAGCACCTCGGCGGTGCCCTGGGTGGCCAGGATCTCGAAGCCGAGGTCGGACAGCACCTTGATCGGGAAGATCATCGACCGCTTGTCACGGTTGGCCATGGAGACGAACACCTTGCCCGAGGTCGGCAACGAGCCGAAGGCCGCCGCCTGGGCCTTGGCGAAGGCGCGACCGAAGTCGGCATCGAAGCCCATCACCTCCCCCGTGGACTTCATCTCCGGGCCGAGCACGGTGTCGACGTAGCGGCCGTCGGGCTGGCGGAACCGGTTGAACGGCATCACCGCCTCCTTGACCGCGATCGGCGAGTCGCCGGGGAGCGCGCCGCCGTCGCCCGAGACCGGCAGCATGCCCTCGCCGCGCAGCTGCTTGATCGAGTCGCCCAGCATCACCCGAGCGGCGGCCTTCGCGAGCGGTGTCGCGGTGGCCTTGGAGACGAACGGCACGGTGCGGCTGGCCCGCGGGTTGGCCTCGAGCACGTAGAGGACGTCGGAGCCGAGGGCGAACTGGATGTTGATCAGGCCGAGCACACCGACGCCCCGGGCGATCGCCTCGGTGGCCTCGCGGATGCGACCGATCTCGCGATCGCCGAGGGTGATCGGTGGGAGCGCACACGCGGAGTCGCCGGAGTGGATGCCGGCCTCCTCGATGTGCTCCATGACGCCGCCGAGGAACAGCTCCTCGCCGTCGAAGAGCGCGTCGACGTCGATCTCGACCGCGTCGTCGATGAACCGGTCGACGAGGACCGGGTGCTCGGGGCTGACCGCGGTCGCCCGGGTGATGTAGCCCTCGAGTGCCGCGTCGTCGTACACGATCTCCATGCCCCGCCCGCCGAGGACGTACGACGGGCGGACCAGCACCGGGTAGCCGATCTCGGCGGCGATCGAGGCCGCTTCGTCGTACGACGAGGCGAGGCCGTGCATCGGCGCGGTCAGGCCGGCTTCGTGGAGCACCCGTCCGAACGCCCCCCGCTCCTCGGCGAGGTGGATCGCCTCCGGGGTGGTGCCCACGATCGGGACGCCGGCGTCCTCCAGGCCCTGGGCCAGCCCGAGAGGCGTCTGGCCGCCGAGCTGGCAGATCACGCCCGCGACCGGGCCCGCCTGCTGCTCGGCGTGCACGACCTCGAGCACGTCCTCCAAGGTCAACGGCTCGAAGTAGAGGCGGTCGGAGGTGTCGTAGTCGGTGGAGACCGTCTCGGGGTTGCAGTTGACCATCACGGTCTCATAGCCGGCAGCGCTCAGCGCCTGGCTCGCGTGCACACAGGAGTAGTCGAACTCGATGCCCTGCCCGATCCGGTTCGGACCGGAGCCCAGGATGATCACCGCTGCGCGCTCGCGCGGTGCGACCTCCGTCTCCTCGTCGTAGGACGAGTAGTGGTACGGCGTGGCCGCGGCGAACTCGGCGGCGCAGGTGTCGACGGTCTTGAACACAGGGCGGATCCCGAGGGCGTGCCGGACACCGCGGACGACGTCGGGCGTCATCCCGCGGATCTTGCCGACCTGGGCGTCGGAGAAGCCGTGCCGCTTGGCGAGACGGAGCAGCTCGGGCGTGAGCTCGGGCGCGGCGGTCACCTCCGCGGCGAGCTCGTTGATCAGCGCCAGCTGGTCGACGAACCACGGGTCGATGCGAGTCGCGTCGAAGATCTCCTCTGCCGTGGCGCCGGCCCGGATGGCGTCCATCACGACCTTGAGCCTGCCGTCATGCGGGACGGCGGCCTGCTGGAGGAGGTGGCCCTTGTCGAGCTCGACCCACTCGCGGTGCCAGTCGAACTCCGAGTCCGGGCGCTCCAACGACCGCAGCGCCTTCTGCAGCGCCTCGGTGAAGCTGCGGCCGATGGCCATCGCCTCGCCGACCGACTTCATGTGCGTGGTCAGGGTCGGGTCGGCGCCGGGGAACTTCTCGAACGCGAAGCGCGGAACCTTCACCACGACGTAGTCGAGGGTCGGCTCGAACGACGCCGGCGTGCTCCGTCCGTCCGGGCGGGTGGTGATGTCGTTGGGGATCTCGTCGAGGGTGTAGCCGATCGCGACCTCGGCCGCGATCTTCGCGATCGGGAACCCGGTCGCCTTGCTCGCCAGTGCGCTCGAGCGGGAGACGCGCGGGTTCATCTCGATCACGACGATCCGACCGTCGGCCGGGTTGACCGCGAACTGGATGTTGCAGCCACCCGTGTCGACGCCCACCTCGCGGATCACCCCGATCGCGATGTCTCGAAGGCGCTGGTACTCCCGGTCGGTGAGGGTCAGCGCCGGTGCCACCGTGACCGAGTCGCCGGTGTGGACGCCCATCGGGTCGAGGTTCTCGATCGAGCAGACGATCACGACGTTGTCGGCGCGGTCGCGCATCACCTCCAGCTCGAACTCCTTCCAGCCGAGGATCGACTCCTCGAGGAGCACCTCGGTGGTCGGGCTCAGCGAGAGCCCGAGACCGGCGATCCGGCGCAGGTCGGCCTCGTCGTAGGCGAGTCCCGACCCGGCGCCGCCCATCGTGAAGGAGGGGCGGACCACGACCGGGTAGCCCAACGTCTCGACGGCCGCCAGGCAGTCGTCCATCGCGTGGCAGATCGCGGACGCGGCGACCTCGGCGCCCCACTCGGCGGGCAGTCCCTCGACGATCCGCTTGAAGGACTCGCGGTTCTCACCCTTCTCGATCGCCTCGATGCTCGCCCCGATCAGCTCCACGCCGTACTTCTCGAGGACGCCGTTCGCGGCCAGGCTCATCGCGCAGTTGAGCGCGGTCTGGCCGCCGAGCGTGGCGAGCAGCGCGTCGGGACGTTCGTGCGCGATCACCTGTTCGACGAACTCCCGCGTGATCGGCTCGACGTACGTCGCGTCGGCGAACTCGGGGTCGGTCATGATCGTGGCCGGGTTGGAGTTCACCAGGATCACCCGAAGGCCTTCCTGGCGGAGCACCCGGCACGCCTGGGTGCCGGAGTAGTCGAACTCGCAGGCCTGCCCGATCACGATCGGGCCGGAGCCGATCACCAGAACGGACTCGATGTCGGTGCGCTTCGGCATCAGCGACCCCCACCGATCAGCGCCACGAAGCGGTCGAAGAGGTACGCCGCGTCGTGCGGGCCGGCGGCGGCCTCGGGGTGGTACTGCACCGAGAAGGCCGTGAGGCGGCCGTCGTCGTCGCGGAGCTCGAGGCCTTCGACCACGCCGTCGTTGAGACATACGTGACTCACCGTCGCCTCGCCGTACGCGGTCGGCGTGGCGGTGTCCAGCGGGGCCCGGACCGCGAACCCGTGGTTGTGCGCGGTGACCTCGACCTTGCCGGTGGTGCGGTCGAGCACGGGTTGGTTGATGCCGCGGTGGCCGTAGGTGAGCTTGTAGGTGTCGAAGCCCAGCGCCCGGCCGAACAGCTGGTTGCCGAAGCAGATCCCGAAGTAAGGCAGCCCGCGCTCGAGCGCGCCGCGGAGGACGTCGACCTGGCCGGTCGTCGCCGCCGGGTCTCCGGGACCGTTGGAGAAGAACAGACCGTCGGGCGCGACGGCGAGCACGTCCTCGAGGGACGTCGTGGCCGGAAGCACGTGGGTCTCGATGCCGCGCTCGGCCATCATCCGCGGAGTGTTCGCCTTGATCCCGAGGTCCAACGCGGCCACGGTGAACCATCGCTCGCCCACGGCCGGTACGACGTACGCCTCGGTCGTGGAGACCTCGTCGGAGAGGTTCGCGCCGCTCATCTCGGCGGACGTCCGCACTCTCTCGAGCAAGGCCGAGGGATCGCGTTCGACCGAGGAGATCCCGACGCGCATCGCGCCGCGCTCGCGCAGATGACGGGTGAGGGCACGGGTATCGATGCCCGAGATGCCGACGACGCCCTGGTCGCGCAACGACTCGTCGAGAGGCCGCCGGGAGCGCCAGTTGGACGCGACCCGGGCCGGTTCGCGCACGACGTACCCGGCCACCCAGATGCGCTGCGACTCGGCGTCCTCGTCGTTGAGTCCGGTGTTACCGATGTGCGGCGCCGTCATCACCACGACCTGGCGGTGGTACGACGGGTCGGTGAGCGTCTCCTGGTAGCCCGTCATCCCGGTGGCGAACACCGCCTCACCGAAGGTCTCGCCCTCGGCGCCGAAGGCCTCTCCGCGGAAGGACCGGCCGTCCTCGAGAACCAGCAGCGCGGGCGTCTTCATGACAGGGTGCGGCACGCCGTACCTCCTTCTCCGCCTCACGGGACGGATCCTTAAAGGATGTCGAGCGGTGCCGACCCTAGCAGTCCCAGGCCCGGCCTTCGGACTCCGCGCCGTGGGCCGGGACGCCTATCCGCCGACGGACGCCACGAAAGCCGCGATCTCGGACAGCGTGCGCTCGTCGCCCTCGAGCTGGGGCAGGTGCGCGACACCCGGGAGCTCGACCAGGCGGGCGTCCGGGATGGCGGCGGCCGCGTGCCCGACGTAGTCCTTGAGGTACGACAGGTCGAGGTCGCCGATCATCAGCAGGGTCGGCACAGCGATCTCACCCAGACGGTCCCACGCCTCCACGTCTCCCCGCTGGTCACCGGGTTCGTCGGCCTCGATCGCGATCCGGTTCATGTCGAGGAACAGATCACGTGCCGCTCCCCCGACTCGGCCCTCGGGGGCGAGCGGGCCGTCGAGCCAGACCTGCGCGTCGATCCGGTTGACCTCGTCGAGGTCGCCGCGCTCCCAGGCCGCGTCGGACGCGTCGCTCAGGGCCTGGACCTCGGGCTCGTAGACGTGCCCCGGTCCGCCGGTTATCGCGGGGGCGATCAACGCCAGGCCCCGGACGCGCCCGGGATGCGTGAGCGCGAGCTGGAGGGCGACCCGACCACCCATCGAGCAGGCGACCACGACGGCGGCGTCCACGGCGTACGCGTCCAGGACCGCGACCGCGTCATCGACGCTCGACCAGCCGTCCTCGGGCTCGTACGTCGTGCGTCCGTAGCCGCGCTGGTCGTAGGTCAGGCAGCGACGGTCCGCAAGCCGGTCGACGACCTGGCTCCAGCTGCGCTGGTCGGTGACGCCGGCATGGACGAGCAGCACGGTCGGTGCGCCACTGCCGTGTGACTCGGTGGCGAGCTGAGCTGATCCTGAGGTGACGTCCATCGGTGGATCAGTGAATCGCCTGCCCCAGCCCTCGCTCAACCGAGTTCCGGCACGGGTTGCAATACCGTCACGGTTGTGGCTGCGCCCGCGGAGGACGTGCATCACCTGTCTCGGCAGGAGGCCCGCCGTATCGTCGTCCGGGCGACCATGCTCGACGCCGAACGCCCGACCGATCTGATGTCCGTCGTCGAGCACCTCACTGCGCTGCCGGTCGAGCCGACCCGGGCGATCGCGCCGAGCTACGACCTGGTCTGCTGGTCGCGGCTGGGGTCGACGTACCAGCCGGAGGACCTCGACGACCTGCTGGAGCAGCGTGACCTGTACGAGGACGCCGACGGCATCCGGCCGATGGCCGACCTGGCACTGCATCTCGCCGAGATGGAGGCCTGGCCCCGGTGGGACGAGACCCGTGACTGGCTCGAGGCCAACGAGCTGTTCCGCAACGAGGTGCTCGACGTCCTCGACGCCGACGGTCCCCTCCCCTCCCGCCAGGTCAAGGCCACCGCCCAGGTGCCGTGGCGGTCGTCGGGCTGGAACGTCGACCGCAACGTCCGGATGATGCTCACCTGCCTGCTGGCGCGCGGCGAGGTCGCGGTCAACGGGCGAGCGGGCACCCAGAAGAAGTACGACCTGGCCGAGCGGGTATACCCGTCCGGGGTGGAGGCGGTGCCGCTCGAGAGGGCCCGCGCCGAGCGCAACCAGCGCCGGCTGCGGGCGCTCGGCATCGCGCGGGCGAAGGGGACCGAGCTCCCCGGCGAGCCGATCCATGTCGGCCAGGCCGGGGAACCGGCCGTGGTGGAGGGCACCGGTGGTGAGTGGCGGGTCGACCCGGCCCAGATCGACCGGTCGTTCGAGGGCAGGACTGTCCTGCTGTCGCCGTTCGACCCGGTGGTGCGCGACCGGGTGCGGATGGACCAGCTGTTCGAGTTCGAGTACGTCCTCGAGATGTACAAGCCCGCCGCGAAACGGCGCTGGGGGTACTTCGCCCTCCCGATCCTGTACGGCGACCGGCTGGTCGGGAAGCTCGACGCAACCGCCGACCGGAAGGCGGGTCGGTTCTTCGTCGACGCCGTCCATGAGGACGTGGCCTTCACGAGGGCGATGACGAAGGCGGTGGACGCCGAGATCACGGCTCTGGCGGATTGGCTGGGGCTGGCGCTGGAGCGGTGAGCCGCAGCTCGGCACCGTCCCACCGCCGCCACGACGACCGTCCCGGTGAGGTCTCGAGCGCCTCCTCGATCTCCCCGGCCAATGCCAGCGACATGTGGTTCGTCGGCTCGTCGAGCAGCAGCAGATCCGGTTCGGCAGCCAGGCGGTTTCGTGTTCCAGTTCACCCAGGTCGGTCGCGCCATCCTGGCGGTCGAGGACAGCGGTGAGTGGACGCGGGTCTCGGCCGTTGACGGCGCCCGCGATCTGGCACGCGCCGACCGCCACCTGGTGGCCCGACTGTGCGTGTTCAGCCACACAGGCTGCTGAGCGGTCACGTTCAGCTGTGCCTTGGAAGTCGGTGGCCTTCCCGGGGACGGCCGGGTTTCGTCCCAGGCGATGGTCGAGCCGTGCTAGCGCGCTCCGAGCCCGTGTCCAGAGGCTGGCCGTTGTGCGATCGCGTGCACCGACAGCGATCGTTATCTGTTCGTGATCTGGTCGGTTGTGGAGAAGTGCCCTGAGCGGGGGTCGGTTGT
>JAICSC010000279.1 GCA_025937085.1 Nocardioides sp. | reverse complement strand
TGATCGGTGCGCGAGATCTGCCTGGTGCGTCTCGACAAGACCCGGCCGGCTCTGGTCTTGACCCGCGAGGCAGCGCGGGCCGCGATGACCAAGGTGACCGTCGCTCCCATCACCACCACCATCAAGGGCTTGTCCAGCGAGATCCTGGTCGGACCCGACAACGGGCTGGATCACGACTGCGTGGTTGCCCTCGATAACGTCATCACCGTCCCGGTGAACCTGCTCGGCCGTACCGTCGGGTACCTCAGCGCCGAACAAGAGGCTCAACTGTCGCGCGCCGTGGTCTTGGCCTACGACCTCGAGCTACCCCTTCTCGAATGACCCGAAGGGGCGCCGGACAGCGGCGTGACAGTGCGTTTCCCTTGTCAGGCGCGGCTGGGGTTGAGAAGTGATCTGAGGATGTCTTCCATCTCGTCGAGGCTGTCTTGCTGGCCGTCGAAGCTGGTCATGTGGTCGCGTCCGGCCTTGTCGCGGAAGGCCAGTCTCCAGGTGAACGTCGTGACTCCGTCACGTTCCTGCAGCTCCATCGTCTCGACTGCCTCGACATCCGGCCAACAGTTGAAGTGCCACGTCTCCACAGTTCGGACCGGCGGCTCGACCTCCAGGTATGTCCCGCTGAACGAGAACACGTTTCCGTCTCCGGTGACGAAGGAGGAGCGGTAGTTGCCTCCGACCCTCAAGTCGATCGAGCACTCCGTCATCCGGTCCGGGGGTGTCGCGCCCCACTTGCTCACGTGCTCTGGCTTGGTCAACACGTCGAAGACGAGAGCGATCGGAGCGTCGAACTCTCGGGTGATGACAACCTCGTGCTCGTTGGGGTACGTGATGGCTGCAGAGCCATGTCGATCAGGTGCCACTGTCGTCTCCTTGTCGTTGCAACTCGTCGAGATAGTCCTCGATCCGATCCAGTCGGTCGTTGATCGCCCGCTCGTACTTGGCCACCCAGTCGTGCAAGGGTTGAAGATGCTCTGGAGCCAGGCGGTAGAGCCGCCGGCGGCCGTCGGCCCGGCAGCTCACGAGTCCCACCTCACCGAGAACCCGTAGGTGCCTGGAGACCTGGGGCTGAGACATCGAGACGTCGCGGACAATCGCCCCGACCGCCCTCTCGCCCTTGAGCAGCACGTCGAGGATCGCGCGGCGGTGGACGTCACCGACTGCGTTGAAGACATCCGAGGTTGTCGAGGCGCGGGCCACCGCTCGAACATATCTCTATATGGATATGTGTCAACTCCTGGACACCCCAACGCTCCTCGGTGGGCAACCGCTCACAAGCATGACAAAACGTTTCGGGCGTATCTGCGATCTGGTGTCGTACCGCGAGCTGTGACTGTGACGAGCCCATGGATGCCTACTCGAGCGCCGGGACAGGTCAGGGCACCGGGAAGTCCTTCGGAGCGCCCTCTCCAGTAGCCCCGTCGACTTGCTCGCGGAGCAGGTCGGCGTGCCCAGTGTGGCGGGCGTACTCCTCGATCATGTCGGCCAGCAACCGACGCAGGCTCATCGCGTCGTTGGTCGTCTGTTCCAGCCCCCCGCGAGACAGCGCCTCGATCAGAGCCTCGCGGGAGCGGTGCACGGACTCGACCCAAAGCGCACGCAGGGCATCGGGTGTGTCGTTGTCCGCCGTGTTCCAGGCCCAGTCCTCCCAGTCGCTCTCGAGATCCAGCTGGTCGAAGGGCGCCAGGGACTTGCGACCGGCGAGTCGGTTCTGGAAGTACAGCTCCTCGACCCAGGCCAGGTGTTTGAGCAGACCCCCCAGCGTCACCGACGACGCTCCGAGTCGCAGACGCAGCCCATCAGCGTCCACATCGGCACACTTCCACGCGAACGTGAGCCGGTTGCGTTCCAGAGTGATCACGGCCGTGTCGACCTCGTCGCCGCGCATGAAGCGCTCAAGGTCCCACTCGGGTGGCTGGCCGGGAGTGAAGCCGAAGGTGCTCGTCATGGGGCCCAACATAAGGACTCTTCCGGACACGACACGTCCGCAAACCGATTCGATCCTCGGTCAGGTGCGGGACCGCAACGGCCGCCGGGCGGCGACCAGCGCGGCTGGCCACGCATTCGAGGAGGTTGCGCATCTGATGGACCAGGGCCACCGCGTCGGTGAGCAGCGGTTCCGGTCGCCCAGATGCCGCAGGCGGACCGGGTCTGGGCGATCGAGGGCTGCCGGGCGCAGAGCTCCAATCAGCTATGCAGGGACAGACGACGGACCAGGCACCACCAAAGCCTTGACGTGTCCTTGAAGCGCGGACCGAGGGCCGACCTCGGCAGGCTCAACCGGACGGTCCGTGAACCGAAGTACGAAACCTTCACGCCCGTGGCCGGTGTCAGCGTCCGTCCGGCCTCCTCGACGAGGTGATCGCTTGACTGAACTGTCAGGTGCAGGGCAGCGAAGTTGATCCCGACCAGCCCGCACCAGGGAGCGGACATCTTGCCCCGCGGCGGGGCGTCGTACGTCCGATGTCCTCCGACACCACTGACAACAACGCCCTCCTCAGACGTGGCCAGAGCCGGATGCACGCCGGACTGCCGGGCGACCCCACAGCCTGTGGCGGTGAGGAGACACCCGACGAGTGCACCCACATGTGCTCGTCGTCTGGTGGATCGCACTCCACGCTCGGTGAGAACCACGACCGGTTGGACGGTGATCACGACCAAAGGGTTCCGCTCATCGGCTGCCATGAGAGTTGCGTTCGGGCTGCGCCGACAGCCGGTAGTTACTACGCACGTTCCCACGCGATTGCGACGAGGCTGGCTTAGGCGCTAGTCAGGTGAGCCGCGTGGACCGCAGCCGGCTTCTCCCGTTGGCGAACTACGACTGGCGCGGTGCCAGATGATGCTCAGCCAAGTCCCGGGTCGCGCAGTCAAACCCACCCGGCTGAGAGGCGACACCCTCTCGAGCGGACCTGCGCCAGGGACGCCGTCGGTAGGTGCTCCTGGTCGTCAGTCCGCGGACGACCCGACATCGGGAAGAGATTCCATCGTGACGACGACCTTGCCGGCTTTGGTGCGGCCCTGCTCGAGGTAAGCCATCGCCTCGGTTGTCTGCTCGAACGGGAATGTCCTGTCGATGACCGGCCGCAGCATGCCGGCGTCATACAGGGCACCGAGCTCACGCAGCTGGGAGCCGCTGGCCTGCATGAAGAAGAACTCATAGCGCACGCCGAGTTCCTTGGCCCGTTTGCGGATCTTCCGGCTGAGCAGGGTCATGACGACACCGAGGATCGCGGGCGCGCCGAGCTGCCTGGCGAACCCGGCGTCTGGTGGGCCGGCTACGCCGATGGCGAGGCCGCCGGGCTTCAGCACGGTGAGGGACTTCTCCAGGTTCTGGCTCCCGAGGGAGTCGATCACGAGGTCGTAGCCCGACAGCGCATGGGAGAAGTCCTGCTTCGTGTAGTCGACGACGACGTCGGCCCCGAGGTTCCTGACCAAGTCTGCGGTGGCGGTGTCGGAGGTGGTCGCGACGACGGCGCCGAGGTGCTTGGCGAGCTGGATGACCGTTGAGCCGAGGCCGCCGGCTCCGGCGTGGACGAGCACCTTCTGATCGGGCTGCAGGTGTGCGCGGTCGACGAGGATCTGCCAGGCGGCCAGGGCGACCAGCGGTACGGCGGCGGCTTCCTCGAGTGTGAGGGAGTTCGGCTTGGGCGCGACGTCGTCCTGGTCGATCGCGATGTATTCGGCGAACGTGCCGATCCGGAGGTCGCGAGGACGGGCGTAGACCTCGTCACCGACGTTGAAGTCGCGCACGTCGGCCCCGGCCTCGGTGACCACGCCGGCCATGTCGTGGCCGAGCACGAAGGGCGGCTTGCGCTTGATCAGCTGCTTGAACTCGCCGTTGCGCGTCATCTTGTCCAGCGGGTTGATGCTCGCGGCGCTCACCCGGACGAGGACGTCGCGTCTTCCGACGGTCGGCTCGGGTACGTCGGCGGCGCGCGGACCGTCCCTGCCGTACTTCTCGACGACGAATGCCTTCATGATGGTGGTGTCTTTGGGGTCGGTGAGTGTCAGGCGGCGAGGAAGTCCAGCGCTTCGGGGACGAATTCTGCGTGGTACTGGAAGATGCCCCCGTGGCCGGCGTCGGGGTAGATCTTGAGCTGGGCGTTCGGCAGTCGACGGGCGAGGTCGGCCGAGTTTTGGCTGGGCACCATCCGGTCGTGGTCGCCGTTCGCGACGAACACAGCCTGCTGGATGCGCGAAAGATCTGTTGGCTGCTGGACGCCCCAGCCGTGGATGGCCTTGAGGTGGGCCCGGAACGAGGGGACGGAGATCGCCTTGTCGCGGTTCTCCGTGCGTTCCCGCAGCCTGTTCAGGAACGCTCGCGCCTCTGACCGGCCGTTAGCGGTCTTGGTGAAGAACAGGTAGTGCTTCGCGTCACGGAACGTCAAGGCGCCTCTCGCCACGTCCAGGTAGGTGAGCAACGTGACCTTGTCGATGCCTTCGCCTCCCGCGGGACCGGTGCCGGCGAGGATGATCTTGCGGACGAGATCGGGCTGCTCGTCGGCGATGACCTGAGCCACGAAGCCGCCCATCGAGAAGCCGAGCAGATCGACCTCGTCGAAGCCCAGCGCCCTGATGAAGGCGACGGCGTCCTTTGCCATCTCGGCGATCGAGCTCGGCGTCCTGCCCTCCGATGCGCCGACGCCGCGGTTGTCGAAGGTGATCACGCGACGCTGCGAGGCGATGCCGTCGACGACCCGGGGATCCCAGTTGTCCAGGACCGCCGCGAGGTGGTTGAGGAAGATGACCGGCGTACCGGTCCGGGGGCCCAGGTCTCGGTAGGCAAACCTCGTGCCGCCGACATCCACTGTCGTGGTCGCGGCGTCCTGGTGTGAGGTGGTGAGGGGCATTGGT
>JAICSC010000076.1 GCA_025937085.1 Nocardioides sp. | reverse complement strand
GGTCGACGAGCGCGACACCACCTGCTGCTACGCCAAACAGGACAAGTTCTGGGTCACCGACACCCCCAACGGCGAGTCCTGGGAGATCTACACCGTGCTCGCCGACAGCCCGACCCCCAACGGCGAACCCGAAGGACAACCATGCTGCACCAACCTGCTCGTCGACCCCTCCCCCGCCCAAGCCGAAGCAGCCCACTGCTGTAGCTGAAGCGACCGAATCCTCCGACCTCAGCGGTTCGGCCCTCCGCAAGCTGCCGGCGAAAGGACGCAGGTGCGTTGGTGTGCTGCCGATGTCGCGTTACTACGCGCGACTGGGATCGCAGTAGGTGCAGTCGCTTGGGAACCAGATCCGGATGTCGGGGAAAGGTTCGCGAACGGTCAGCGGGAAGAGACCAGGCTTGCGGGGGTGAGTTCCTTGGTGGGGCGTCGGGCATTGAGTCCCTTGGTGATCAGCCAGGTCGGGAGGAACACCAGCTCGAACAGTCCGCCGGGGACGACCAGGAGGAGTCCGGGTCCTTGGTTCATGTCGAGGAGGCCGAGGAGGTCGAGGGGCACTCCGAGGGTGAGCGAGAGGTATCCCACGAGTCCGAGGAGGGCGATGGGTCGTGGGACCAGCCGCGAGACGACGAGGAGGTAGGTGAGGATGATGCCGCCCGCGCCGGTGGGGAGGTAGACCCACAGGAGGTGGTGGGGGACGACCTGAGCTTGGGCCAGCAGGTAGACGCCGCAGGCTGCGGAGACGATGCACTCGGTGATCCTGAGGATGGGGTACCACCCGGCAAGGCGTGGGTTGACGTCCTTGAGGACCGGATACATCAGTAGGCCGATGCCGACGACGGCCAGACCGGAGCACATCATCAACACGACGCCGATGGTCATGGGCGCCCGGTCGGTGTCGCCGTCGACGAACGCCTGTATCAAGGACGTGCCGACCATGGCGGTGAGCATCTGGACGACGAACAGGACGCCGACGGTGGTCGCGGTCGTTCTTCTGGACATCGGGCTGAACCTCGGGCCTGTCTTGGTGCTCAGGGTGGTCATGGCTTGCCTTTCGGTTGCGTCAGGAGGTCCGAGAAACCGGTCTAACGGTGTTAGATTGGAGTAGTGACGGTACCCTAACGCCGTTAGATTGTCGAGAGTCTGAGCGATGGCAGTTCCCCGAACACCACACGAGAGGCAGAAGCACCGTGGGCCGTAGGTCAGCCGAGGTGGCGAACCGGGCACCTGTGAACCTGGAGCGGACCCTGCGGGTCGCGCTGACGGTGGCGGACAGCGAGGGGATCCAGGCGGTCACCATGCGCCGACTCGCACGCGAGCTGGGTGTCGAGGCGGCTTCGCTGTATCACCATGTCGACGGCAAGGATCAGATCCTCGACGGACTGGTCGACCTCGTCGCCGCCGAGATCGAGCCGCCCCAGCTCTCCGCGGACTGGCGGGAGGCCATCAGCCAGCGGGCACACCACACGCGTGATGGCCTGCGCCGCCACCCTTGGGCGGTGAGCTTGATGGCTTCACGGACGAACCCGGGGCCGGCCACGCTGCGGCTGCTGGAAACGGGGATCCGGTGCTTCCGCGAGGGCGGGTTCTCGGTCCCCTTGGCTGCTCATGGGGTCTCGACGGTCGACAGCTACGTGCACGGATTCGTGTTGCAAGAGGTCAACCTGCCCTTCCGTACCGAGTCGGAGTTGGCGGCGATGACCGGGGCCATCATGGAGACGTTCCCGGCATCTGAGTTCCCCTACCTTTTCGAGATGACCATCGAGCACGTCCTTCAGCCGGGCTACGACTACGGCAAGGAGTTCGACTCCGGGCTGACCGCCGTACTCAACGGTGTCGCCGCGTTGCTCGAGCAATAGGCATCACGCCCTGCCCTGTTCTCCATCTCCCGTGTGCACCACCCGCCCACCAGCCGGCTCCAGGAGGTGGCACGTCGGGGCAGACGCGGCGGGATGGGCCGCCGCCTGACGTCGCGACAAGACGAACCCTCAAGGCGACGAACTGCCCAGGTAACGATGCCCGCGCGTGCGTATCCGTTGTCGACCGGGCTCTCCCGCACCTTCATTGCAGGGGGCGCAGCCTTCCTAGGCAACCAGACGCGCGACCAGCTCGATCTCGACTGCGATGTCGAAGGGCAGCTCCGCCATGCCGACGGCACTGCGTGAATGGCGACCCGCCTCGCCGAAGACCTGCACCAGCAGGTCCGAGCAGCCGTCGATCACCGCCGGCGTCTGGTTGAACCCAGGGGCAACATTGACCATCCCGAAGACCTTCACGATCCGGTCGATGCGATCGAGCCCGATCTCGGCTTCCAAGGTGGCCAGGATCGACAACGCCGTCAGGCGGGCGGCCAGTCGCCCTTGCTCGAGCGTCAGGTCTCCACCCACCTTGCCCGTGATGATGGTCTCTCCGTCGATGGGTCCGTGCCCGCCGACGTGCACCAACCCACCGTCGACCGTGCAAGCCAGGTAGTTGCCTGCAGGAGGAAAGGCTGCAGGCAACACCAACCCCAGCTCGTGCAGACGCTCGACGATCACGGCGGCAGCCTAGGGCCTCGACCTAACAAGGCCCCGGAAGCCCGGGGAGCGATGGTCTTCAGTTTGCGGCGGAGAGACCCACGCGCAGTGGCGCACAAGACTGGCGCGGTCAGATCCCGGCGGTATGGCGCACGTTTCGAAATTGCCGGAAGCAGGATGCTGTCGATGCGGTATCTGGGACAATTCGCGGTTGAGCAGGGAGAACCGGACGCTTTGGCCGAGGGGCTCCGAGCGCCGACCCGGGCCGGGAATTCCGACCGACCTGCGGGGTCGGAGCGCTAACGTCAGGGTGAGCGGCGCTGGTCTTTTCACCGGCTGTAGAGGCGAAGTGGACCTTATTCGACATTGCGACGTCGCGGCTCTCCGATGTCGAGATGCCGGCTGAGCTCGTACGGAGCGTCAGCGCGGGAACATCGGGGGGCAGCCCTTGACGATGCTGTTGCATGGCCACACCGCGGCCGAGGCCGGACTCGTGAACCCCACGAGAGTGAGGGCGAGGGTGGCGAGGGTGACGGCGATGAGCTTCTGCATGATGTCCACCTCCTGTGGAGTGGTTGGGAGATGGCATTGACGCTGTCCCTAAGGAGTGCCCGCCGCATCGGAAGGTCGACGTAGATTCGGGCTTCGCTCGCCTCCTTCAGCTAGGGAGCACCCGGCGCCGGGGGCCACGTCGGCTACCGCCAACGTGGCTGCGTGATGACCAGCCCATGGGGCTGGCCAGGGGGACTCTGGCCGGAGGAAAGCCCCGGAAAACGATCCGGCTCCCTAGTCTTCATGGAACCTTGTTGCCCCCTGGGCGCTGGCCGGCCACTGACTCGGAGGTCGAGCGGCTCTTCGTCGTTGCCGCTCCCAGCCACAACTCCTTGCGCTCAGACTTGTGGTCGGCGGGCGGGGGCGGCTCTCCGTGGCTCCGGACGGATGTCGGAACCAGTTCACGATGGGGACATCGTGGGGACCTTCGCCCCTGTCTTTCCGCTTCGAGGCGACATCCAATTGGGGAGCAGGGCCACGCCACGTACCCCACTTGGCGTGGCCGACCGGGAGGTGCTTTCGGGTGCGGTTCGAGGGTCTGAGCGGCATGGTGTTAGCCGCTGCGTTGCTGATTGGGAGCATCTGCGTGTCGGGCGGGGACGTCGCGGCCTCGGCCGCGGGAGCGAAGGTTCCCCCGAGCTATGAGCTCATCCCGCTGGATCGTGGGACATGGCCTGCGGGTGACCTGGTGATCTCTCGGCACGGCCGGTTCGTGGCAATGACCCTGGTGAGCGCCGCAAGACACACACACAAACAGGTGGTGGTGTGGGATCAGCGCAACAGATCGCTGGTGTTGGTTTCGGAGGCGATGGGTGGCGGTCCTGGCGACGGCCGAAGCGTGGTCTGTGACATCTCCCAGAACGGTCGGTTCGTGTTGTTCAACTCCAAAGCGACGAACCTGGTGGCGCAAGACACCAACAGCGCTCCCGACACCTTCGTGCGCGACCTCCGGACGGGGACCACACAGCGCGTGTCGCTTTCTTCTCATGGCGAGCAACTCACTGGTCCCTCTCACGGGGGCAGCCTGACGGCCGACGGGGGCATTGCGTTCTTCTCGACCACAAGTCGGGCCGTGCTAGAAGACCACAATGCTCACCGTGACGTGTACGCCCGTGACCTCCTCACCGGACGCGTGAGCCTGGTGTCTCGCAACAGCCACGGGCGGGCGGCGAATGCCGCGAGCAGCTCTCCGTTCACCTCGGACAATGGCCGTTGGGTGGCGTTTCGGAGCTACGCCACCAATCTGGCTCGGGCTGATCGAGACGATGACTTGGACGTGTACTTGAGGGACCGCAAGACCGGACAGACCCGACTGGTGTCGAAGACCTCGGTCGGGGCACCCATCGGCCGAGTAGGTGGGGTGGGGGGTATCTCCGGCGACGGCCAGGTGGTCGCATTCAACGCGTTCACGAGAACGGCGGGCGGAAAGGTCTTTCACCCCTGGCTATACCGCTACGGCAGCGGCCACAGACAAGACCTGATGGCGCGCTACCCAGAAGCCGACGGATACGGGAGCCTCAACTCCCAGCACGGGAACCTACTGACCATCGCGACGAATGCTTCGCTGACCCATCGGGACAACACCACCCGGCACGAGGACGTGTACGCGATGCAAGTGCTTACGGGCGACCTGACCTTGCTGACCCGCCACGACCCGCCCATAGGACACCCGCTGGGCAGCGGCCGGTTGAGCAGGGACGGGCGATTGCTGGCATTCGTGGCGGGCGGCCACTACAGCAGCGCGGACACCGACAGACGCTTCGATGCCTACCTGCGCGACGTCCCGAACCTCTAGCGCCGAACGCCATGTCACACGCGCACAGATGACGAAAGCAGCCGGACGAGCGAATCTCTTTGACGCCACGGGCATTCGCGTGGAGCACTTCGAGCATGGCGCGAGCCGCGTCATGGTGACCACGCGGTAGTTGGGAGACCCGGCGTCTCCAGGAGTGCCAACGTCTATCAAGGCCGCGCGGGCTGCATCGGCGCGGTGGTGGATCCACCGTTCGCCTCGACGAGGCCGTACCGCATGGTGTGTCACATCAACCTCCGACCGTTCGTCAACCTCCCGTAGACACACGCATCTATGGGAGGAACACCATGAGCTCAGCGCCAGAAGCGCTACGCCGCGACTTCGGCGGCGACATCATCGAGCCGGGGGCGACCGAGTACGAGACCGCCAGTCGGACGGTGCTCGCGGCCGGGACCCCGGCGTACGTACTGCGACCCGCGAGCGTCGCGGATGTGCAGGAAGGCGTCCGGTTCGCGGTCGACTCCGGGCTGTCCCTGGCCGTCCGCGGAGGCGGCCACGGGTTCCCGGGCTTCGGCACCAACGCGGACGGTGTCGTCATTGACCTCGCCGACCTCGGAGACGTCCAGGTGATCGACGACGAACGTCACCTCGTCCGGATCGGCGGCGGCGCCACGTGGGGCCAGGTCGTGGACGCACTTGCTCCGCGCGGACTGGCCATCTCGTCCGGCGACACCAAGAGCGTCGGAGTCGGTGGCCTGACGTTGAGCGGAGGCATCGGGTGGAAGGTCCGCAAGTACGGCCTGGCCCTCGACAACGTCGTGGCCGTCGAGGTGGTCACCGCCGATGGCGGAGTCGTTCGGGCGAGCACGCAGGAGAACGCCGAGCTCTTCTGGGCGGTTCGTGGCGGCGGGGGGAACTTCGGGATCGTCACCGCGTTCGAGTTCGTGGCGCACCAGACGACCGAGGTCTTCTTCGGCACGATCTCGTTCCCGGCGGCGGAGCTGGGGACGGTGCTCCGCGGCTGGGCGGACCACCTCCGGGACGCGCCGGAGGAGCTCACCTCGACGGTGGCCTTCGCCAACCCGTTCCTCGGCGGCCCGAACGCGCCGGTCCAGGTGCTTGTCGCCTTCGACGGTGCCGACCCGGAGAGTGCCGCGGAGGCGATCGCCCCTATCCGCCACCTGGGGACCGTGGTCGAGGACGACGTGACCCTCAAGCCGTACGGCGACGTCCTCGAGGAGGGGCTGACCCCGCCCCCCGGCATCCAGATCATGACCAGGAACGCGTTCGTCGACGAGGACTCGGTGCCGAAGGTGCTGCAGATCCTGGCGGAGGTCGGCGCGTCGGAGCGGCCGCCGGTCATCGCGATCCGCAGCGTGGGCGGTGCCGTGGCCCGGGTTCCCGCCGACGCCACGGCGTACTCCCACCGGAGCGCCGAGCTGATGTTCGTGACCACGTACGTCGGCCCGCCGCCAGCCATCGAGGCCGCTCGGCCGGCGATGGCACAGCTCTGGGAGGACCTCGGGCCTCATGTGAACGGTGCCTACGCGAACTTCCTCACGAATGCCACCGAGGAGGACGTCGCCGCGGTCTACCCGGCCGAGACCTACCGACGGCTGGCGGCGGTCAAGCGGCAGTACGACCCCGACAACCTGTTCGCGGGCAACCACAACGTCCGGCCCTCCTGAGCCAGGTCGAGTCTGGACGTCGTGAACCTCCGGGTCATCGAGTACGCCGACGCCTCGTCTCGGCCTTGACCTCGGCGAGGAACGCCCAGGGGTCGGCCGGCGTACCCACGTGCCCGAGCTTCTCGGGATTGAGCACCGCACGGATCATCGAGATCCGGCCGCCGAGGACATCGACGCTCCAGACGTTGACCACCTGGCCGTCGCGGTCACGCAGCACCGCACCCGGCTGCCCGTTCACCACGTGGGGCTCCAGGGCCCCGCTCACGGCGAGCATCCACTCCATCATCGAGACCAGGAGCCGCGCGACCTTGTCCGCGCCCGCCACGCTCCGGGCGAACTGTGGCGCCTTGCCGCCACCGTCACCGACCAGCTGGACGTCGGCGGCGAGCAGCTCACGCAGCCCGTCGACGTCACCCTCGCGGATGGCGTCGAAGAAGCGACCGGCCAGCTCCTCACGCTCGCGGCGGTCGGCCTCGAACCGTGGGCGGCCCGCCTCCATGTGACGGCGGGCGCGTACGGCGAGCTGCCGGCATGCGTCCTCCGACCGGTCGACGGCGGATGCGATCTCGCGGAAGTCGAAGGCGAACACGTCCCGCAGCACGAACACCGCCCGCTCCAGCGGGCTCAACCGCTCGAGCAGCAGGAGGGACGCCATCGAGACCGAGTCCGCCAGCTCGACCGCGTGCTCGGGGTCGTCGTACGGATCCTCGACGAGGGGCTCGGGGAACCAGGTGCCGACGTACGACTCGCGCCGCACGCGGGCCGACCGGAGAACGTCGATGGCGATCCTGGTGACCACGGCGGACAGGAACGACTTCGTCGACCTCGGCTCGGTCGGGGACGTCTGGAAGCGCACCCACGTCTCCTGCACGGCGTCCTCGGCCTCGGTGACGCTGCCCAGGATCCGGTAGGCGATCGCGAACAGCATCGGCCGCAGCCCGGTGAACTCCTCCTCGCGCGTCACGTCAGCCCTTCCTTGAAGCCCTCGCGCCACGACGGGTACCGCAGCTCCCAGCCGAGCTCCCGCTTGGCCTTGGCGTTGGAGAAACCTCGGCCCTGCGTCATCATGCCCACCGCGACCTCACCGGCCAGGAACCGGGCCAGCCACACGGGGACCCGCCGCGGCGGCTTGGCGGCGGCGCACTCGGCGAGGTAGGGCAGCCACTCGGCGGCGGGAGCGGGCTCGTCGTCGACGATGTTGAACACGCCGCTCGCCTTCTGCTCGATCGCCAGCACGGTCGCGCTCGCCGCGTCGTCGAGGTGCACCCAGGAGCAGTACCCCTGACCGCGTCCCACGAGCGGGAAGAACCGTCTACGGACCAGCTCGACCTGGTCGTCGGTCGCCCCGGGACCGTAGAGCGAGCCGTACCGGAGCACGGCACCGCCGGCGTCCCCCACCACCTGCTCCAGGTGTCCGATCGCCCTCATGCCCGCCTCGGCCGAGGTCCCCCTGAACCGCTCCAGGGGGTCTTCCTCGGTCTTGACCCACCCGCCCTCGCGTACGCCGTTGAACGCGCCGAAGCTCTGGGCCACCACGTGCCGCACCCCCGCGACCTCGGCAGCCGCCAGCAAGTGGTCGGTGCCCTCGGTGCGGAGCCGGCTGGTCGTCGCGAACCAGCGGTCGAAGTGCTTCATGTCCGGCTTCCCGGCGTGGGCTGGGGCAATGGCGGTCATCTCGTTCACGACCACGTCGGGGGCCGCCGTCGCCACGGCCTCGCGGACCGAGGCGGCGTCCAGGCCGTCCATCACGACGCCCTCGGCACCCAGCCGGTCCAGCAGGCCGAGCTTGCTCTCGCTGGTCGTGGTCGCCGTGACCTCATGCCGCTTCGCCACCAGCTGCGGCACCAGCCGCTGCCCCAGGACCCCGGACCCACCTGCCACGAACACCCTCATGGCACAACTCCTTATCGTCTCGGAACTGCCTTCCGATCCCGAGACGAGAGAGGGGGTCCCGTCAGTGACATCGCGGGCAAACGAAACATCGCATGCCTATCTTGCGAACTGCAGCGTGCGCCCCCGCCATCGAAGCGGGTAGTGGGACCCAGGAGCGAGGTCCCCACAGAACCCGGGGAGGTTCTCATGCGCAGCCTCATCACCGCGGCCGCCCTGGCGGCCTGCACGGCCACCCTGGCCGGGCCACCCAGCACCGCCGGCGCCGGCGCACCACTCGCGAGGGCCGACGATCTGACGACGACGACGCCGATCAAGCACGTCGTCGTGGTCTTCCAGGAGAACGCATCGTTCGACCACTACTTCGGCACCTACCCGATCGCGGCCAACCCGACGGGCGACCCACCGTTCGTGGCCCGGCAGGACACGCCGGCCGTCAACAACCTGCTTCCCTCACCGCTGAACGGCAACCGCGATCTGCTCACCACCAATCCCAACCAGGCCAGGCCCTTCCGGTTCGATCGCACGCAGTTCGTGACCTGCAGCCAGGACCACGGCTACAGACCGGAGCAGAGGGCGGCCAACGGTGGCCTGATGAACAGGTTCGTCCAGGCCACCGACAAGGAGGGGTGCTCCGCCGACCTGCCCCGGCCGGTACCGGCGCCTCAGGTGATGGGCCACTTCGACGGCAACACCGTCACGGCCCTGTGGAACTACGCCCAACACTTCGCCCTGAACGACAACTCGTTCGCCACGAACTACGGGCCATCGACGCCTGGCGCGCTCAACCTCGTCGCCGGCCGGACGTCCGGCGCCTCGCCGGACAACGACAAGACCGTGACCGGAGGCGTCGTGTACGGCGACGCCGACCCCGTGTTCGACACCTGCTCGGACCCCGTCACCAAGGACCTGGCGGAGCTGAGCGGGCCCAACATCGGCGACCTGCTCACCGGGGCCGGAGTCCCCTGGGGCTGGTTCCAGGGCGGCTTCCGGCTCGACCCCGAGAAGGCGCCCGCAGAGGCCTGCGAGGCGACGACCAAGAACCTCGCCGGGATCGAGGAGACGAACTACGAGCCGCACCACAACCCGTTCCAGTACTTCGCCTCCACCGCCAACCGGGAGCACCTGCCTCCGTCCTCCGAGGCTGCGATCGGACACGACGACCAGGCGAACCACCTCTACGACCTGGACGACTTCTGGGTGGCTGCCGACGACGGCAACCTGCCGGCCGTGAGCTTCGTGAAGGCCGCGGGCTACCAGGACGGGCATCCGGGACCGCAGAACTCCAACCCCTTGGACGAGCAGGACTTCCTCGTGAAGACGCTCAACCATCTCCAGCGACTGCCGGAGTGGTCGTCCACGGCGGTGATTCTGGCGTGGGACGACTCGGACGGTGAGTACGACCACGAGGTCCCGCCCAACGTGCACCACTCGGGCAACCTCACGCTCGACGGGCTCTACGGGACGACCCCCGCCACCCTGTGCCTGGCACCCGCCGGCAAGCCGGCCCCCAGACCGGAAACCATCTTCCCGATGAGGTGTGGGTACGGCGAACGGCTGCCCCTCCTGGTCGTGTCGCCGTACGCGCAGGACAACTACGTCGACCACACTCTGACCGACCAGACCTCGATCCTGAAGTTCATCGAGGACAACTGGGGTCTCGGGCGGCTCGGCCAGGCATCGTTCGACGTCGAGGCGGGCTCTCTGCTCCACATGTTCGACTTCGGGCAGCAGCGCGACGACCGCCTGTTCCTCAACTCCTCTACCGGCAACCCGAACCGGCCGCCGTCGGTCGAGCTGAGCGGCGACTCGGCGTCGGTCGAGTACAGCGACGAGGTGCCGCCGATCGACGTCACCGCTTCGGACGCGGACGCCGACGCCCTGACCGTGGACGCGATCGGCCTGCCGGAGGGGCTCACCGTCTCCCCGCAGGACGACGGCACCTGGAAGGTCGCGGGCACGGACCAGGCACCTGCCGGGACGTACGACGTCACGATCCGCGTCTCCGACGGCACCTCGACGACCGAGCGACCCCTCGAGATCCAGGTGGCCCCGGAACGGGCGCACGTCGGCTACACAGGAGACCTGATGTTCTCGACCGGATCGGTCGGCACACCCTCGGCCCCGGTGACGCTCCGCGCCCACGTCACCCAGGAGGAGGAGGACGGCTCGCCGGGCGACATCACCCGGGCCGCCGTGATGTTCGACCTCTACGGGCCCGGGAACGCCACCGCCACACCGGACGCGACGTACCAGGCTTCCCCGAACCCTGAGGGCAATGTCAGCGTGGACATCGCGTCGCTCGGCACCGGGGCCTGGACCGTGGTCGTCAGGACCGACCCATCCGCCGGGTACTTCGAGGCCGCGGACTCCGACGTCGTACCCGTCACCGTCTACGTGCCGACGCCCGACATGTTCGTCACCGGTGGCGGGTGGGTGCACGATCCTGGCTACCTCGACCGCCCGGTCCCGATCTCGCCGGACGATCACGGAGAGTTCGGGCTCGACGCGAGGCTCACGAAGGACGGCATGCCATCCGGCACCGTGACCTACGGCTTCACCGGCGCTGACGGCCAGAGGTACGTCGTGCAATCCACCGGGTGGCGAGGCGGCGGGCTCGCCATCACCGGCAACCAGGCGACGATCGCCGGTACCTGTGCGATCACGGTGCTCGACGCTGCCGGTGCCTTGCTGTCGGAGACGGCCGGCGACAGGTTCCGCGTTGACGTCACCGACAACGGCAGGTCCGACACCCTGGCCCTGAGCGTCTTCGCCGGCGACGGCACGCTGTACCACCGCGTGGGTACGCCGAGCGCACCCCTCGAGCTCGGTGGCGGGCAGGTCGTGATCCACCGCTGAGTGACCTCTCCGGGGCGCCTCCGGTCGTCGGCCGGAGGCGCACCGGCCGTCAGGTGACGGTGCGGATCAGCTTCTTGTTGACGAACTCCTCGATGCCGAAGCGGCCCAGCTCCCGACCGAAGCCGGAGCGCTTCACGCCGCCGAACGGCATCTCCACGCCCTCGGCGCCCACACCGTTGACGAACACCATGCCGGCGTCGATCTGGTCCGCGACGCGCGCTGCCTGCTCGGCGTCGTCGGTGAACACGTAGGAGCCGAGGCCGTACGGCGTGTCGTTGGCGAGCCGTACGGCGTCGGCCTCGTCCTTGGCGCGGAACACCATCGCAACGGGACCGAACAGCTCCTGGTGGAACGCCTCGCTGTCCTCGGAGACGCCGGTGAGGACGCCGGTGGGGTAGAACGCGCCGTTGCGCTCGCCGTTCGTCGTCAGGCTCGCACCAGCGGCCACCGCCTTCTTGACCTGGTCGTCGAGCCGGTCGGCGGCCAGCAGCGAGGACAGCGGGCCGGTCTCCTGGCCCAGCATCTTCTCGGTGAACTTCGCGACGAAGTCGTCATGCAACTCGTCGGCCACGATGAACCGCTTGCCGGCGTTGCACGCCTGACCGGTGTTCTCCATCCGGGCCGCGACGGCGGCGTCGACGGTCGCATCGAGGTCGTCGGACCCGAGCACGATGAACGGGTCGGAGCCGCCGAGCTCCAGGACCACCTTCTTCAGGTGTCGGCCGGCGGTCGCCGCCACGGCGGACCCCGCACGCTCGGAGCCGGTCAGCGAGACGCCCTGGATGCGGGGATCACCGATGATCTCCTCGATCTGCTCGTTCGAGGCGTAGACGTTGACGTAGGC
>JAICSC010000362.1 GCA_025937085.1 Nocardioides sp. | reverse complement strand
GTGCTGGCGGTGGCCCGAAGTGACGCCCGTGTCGAGCTCACCGACGAGGCGCTCGCGGCGGTCGACCGGGCCCGGGCGGTCGTCGAGGAGCTGGCCGCGGCCCCGACGCCGGCGTACGGGATCTCGACCGGGTTCGGGGCACTTGCCACGAGGCACATCCCGACCGAGCTCCGCGACCAGCTGCAGCGCTCACTGATCCGCTCGCACGCCGCCGGGTCCGGGCCGGAGGTGGAGCGCGAGGTCGTGCGCGCGCTCATGCTGCTGCGCCTGTCGACGCTGGCGACCGGGCGCACCGGCGTACGACGTGAGACCGCGCAGCTCCTGGCCTCCCTGCTGTCGGCCGGGATCACGCCGGTCGTGCGGGAGTACGGGTCGCTCGGTTGCTCGGGAGACCTCGCCCCCCTGGCGCACTGCGCACTGGTGCTCATGGGTGAAGGCGACGTCCGCGACGCCCGCGGCACCCTGATGCCCGCGGCGGACGCGTTGTCGGCGGCCGGTCTCTCGTCGGTGCAGCTCGCCGCGAAGGAGGGGCTCGCACTGATCAACGGCACCGACGGCATGCTCGGGATGCTGGTGCTGGCGATCCTCGACCTGCGTCGCCTCCTGCGGACCGCCGACATCGCCGCGGCGATGAGTGTCGAGGCCCAGATGGGGACCGACCGGGTCTTCGCGGCCGACCTGCAGGAGCTCAGACCCCAGGTGGGGCAAGGGCTCTCGGCGTCCAACCTCACCAGGATCCTGGCCGGCTCGGGCGTGATGGCCAGCCACCGGGAGGACCGGTTCCACCGGGTGCAGGACGCCTACTCGCTCCGGTGCTCCCCGCAGGTGCACGGCGCGGCCCGGGACACCGTCGACCACGCTGCGGCGGTCGCCGAGCGCGAGCTGGGAAGCGCGATCGACAACCCTGTGGTGATGTTCTCGACAGGCTCGAGCGACGGACCGGGCCGGGTCGAGTCCAACGGCAACTTCCACGGGGCGCCGGTCGCCTACGTGCTCGACTTCCTGGCGATCGTGGCCGCCGACGTCGCGTCGATCTCGGAGCGCCGCAGCGACCGCTTCCTCGACCGGGCACGCAACCACGACCTTCCGCCGTTCCTGGCCGACGACCCGGGGGTCGACAGCGGGCTGATGATCGCGCAGTACACCCAGGCCGCGATCGTCTCCGAGCTCAAGCGGCTCGCCGTCCCGGCCAGCGTCGACTCGATCCCGTCCAGCGCGATGCAGGAGGACCACGTCTCGATGGGCTGGAACGCCGCCCGGAAGCTGCGTCGCTCGGTCGACGGGCTGACCCGGGTCGTGGCGATCGAGCTGATCACCGCCGCACGCGGGCTCGAGCTGCGGACGACGACCGGAGGCACGGCGGGCACGGCGTCCGCTGCGGCCACCGGGGCGGTCGTCCGGCTCCTGCGTGAGCGCGGGGTCGGTGCGCCCGGCCCCGACCGCTTCTTGTCCCCCGAGATCGAGACCGCCGTCGCGCTGGTCGCCTCGGGCGACGTCCTGTCCGCCGTCGAAGCCGAGATCGGAGAGCTCGCATGAACGACAAGGCCAACCCCCGCCTGCCCATCCACGCCCCCCACGGGACCGAGCTGTCCGCCAAGTCGTGGCAGACCGAGGCACCGCTGCGGATGCTGATGAACAACCTCGACCCCGAGGTGGCCGAGCGGCCCGAGGACCTCGTCGTGTACGGCGGCACCGGCAAGGCGGCGCGCACCTGGGCGGCGTACGACGCGCTGGTCGCGACCCTGCGCGACCTCGAGGCCGACGAGACGATGCTCGTACAGTCGGGCAAACCGGTCGGGGTGATGAGGACCCACGAGTGGGCGCCGCGGGTGCTGATCGCGAACTCCAACCTGGTGGGCGACTGGGCGAACTGGGAGGAGTTCCGCAGGCTCGACGAGCTGGGTCTGATCATGTACGGCCAGATGACCGCAGGCTCGTGGATCTACATCGGCACGCAGGGGATCCTGCAGGGCACGTTCGAGACGTTCGCGGCCGTGGCCGACAAGAGGTTCGGCGGCACCCTGGCCGGCACGATCACGGTCACTGCCGGGCTGGGTGGCATGGGCGGCGCGCAGCCGCTCGCGGTCACGATGAACGACGGCGTCGCGATCTGTATCGACGTCGACCAGTCGCGGATCACGCGTCGCATCGAGCACCGCTACCTCGACGAGCAGGCTGACTCGCTGGAGGACGCCGTACGCCGTGCCGTCGAGGCCCGCGACGCCAGGCGGCCGCTGTCGATCGGTGTCCTCGGCAATGCCGCCGAGCTGCTGCCGCAGCTGCTGGAGATGAAGGCCCCGATCGACATCGTCACCGACCAGACGTCGGCGCACGACCCGCTGTCGTACCTGCCGATCGGTGTGCCGTTCGAGGACTGGCACGACGCCACGGGGCGGGACCCGAAGGGCTTCACCAAGGACGCGCAGGCGTCGATGGCCGCGCACGTGCGGGCGATGGTGGAGTTCCAGGACGCCGGAGCCGAGGTGTTCGACTACGGCAACTCGATCCGCGACGAGGCGCGCAAGGGCGGCTACGACCGCGCGTTCGAGTTCCCGGGCTTCGTACCGGCGTACATCCGGCCGCTCTTCTGCGAGGGCAAGGGCCCGTTCCGGTGGGCGGCGCTGTCGGGCGACCCGGCCGACATCGAGGCGACCGACCGCGCGATCCTCGAGCTGTTCCCCGACAATCAGCGTCTGCGGAAGTGGATCACGATGGCCGAGGAGCGGGTGCACTACCAGGGGCTGCCGGCGCGGATCTGCTGGCTCGGGTACGGCGAAAGGCACCGGGCCGGGCTGAAGTTCAACGAGATGGTGGCCTCGGGCGAGCTCAAGGCACCGATCGTGATCGGCCGCGACCACCTCGACGCCGGATCCGTCGCCTCGCCCTACCGGGAGACGGAGGCGATGAAGGACGGCTCGGACGCGATCGCCGACTGGCCGCTGCTGAACGCCCTCGTGAACACCGCGTCGGGTGCCACGTGGGTGTCGATCCACCACGGCGGCGGCGTGGGCATCGGCCGCTCCATCCACGCCGGACAGGTCTGCGTGGCCGACGGCACGGAGCTCGCCGCGGAGAAGCTGGAGCGGGTGCTGACGAACGACCCGGCCACGGGTCTCTTCCGCCACGCGGACGCGGGCTACGACGTCTCGTACG
>JAICSC010000197.1 GCA_025937085.1 Nocardioides sp. | reverse complement strand
CACCCCGACTGGGTCGCGATGCAGACCCGGCAGGCGGGGCTGGAGGGCACCGGCGAGATCGTGCTGCGCGACCTGGTCAGAGAGAGCCTGCGGATGCGGCCGAGCCGGATCCTGGTCGGCGAGGTCCGGGCCGAGGAGTGCCTCGACCTGCTGCTCGCGCTCAACGCTGGGGTGCCCGGCATGTGCACGCTGCACGCCAACTCCGCGCGCGAGGCGCTGGTCAAGATGTGTACCTTGCCGTTGCTCGCCGGCGAGAACGTCGCGGCGCGGTTCGTCGTCCCGACCGTCGCGGCCAGTGTCGACCTGGTCGTTCATCTCGGCATCGATCCCCACGGCGTACGCCGGGTCAACGAGATCGTCGGTGTGCCCGGGCGGGTCGAGCACGACGTGATCGAGATCGAGCCGATCTTCGAGCGGCGGTCGGGTGACCTGCGTCGGGCCGGCGGGATGCCACCGCGGCCCGGGAACTTCGAGCGGGTCGGCATCGATGTCCATGCCCTCCTGGGTGGAGCCGTCTGATGGGGGTCCTGGTCGGGCTGGGCGTCGGCGTCGGTCTGGTGCTGGTCTGGTCCTCGTTCGCTCTCCCTCGCCGTGCCCCTCGGGTACGCCGTCAGCGCTCGCGCCTGAGCGAGCTGCTGGCGCGCGCGGGCCTGGGGCACGTGTCGAGGTCGTCGTTCCTGGCCCTGTGCCTCGTGCTCGGGGGGGCCGGTGTCCTGGTGATGCAGGTGGTGACCAGGACACCACCCGTGGCGGTGCTCTTCGGCGTGATGAGCGGGTACCTCCCGGTGCTCGTGGTCTCCGCGCGGGCACGACGACGCCAACGAGACTTCGCGGAGGTCTGGCCGGAGGCCGTCGACAACCTCGCCAGCGCCGTGCGCGCCGGGCTGTCCCTGCCCGATGCCCTCGCCCAGCTCTCGCTGCGCGGGCCGGAGCCGCTGCGGTCGTCGTTCCATGCGTTCGCACTCGACTACCAGGTCACCGGGCGCTTCGGCGAGTGTCTCGACCGACTCAAGAGCCGGCTCGCCGATCCGGTCGGAGACCGGGTGATCGAAGGGCTCCGCGTGGCACGCGAGGTCGGAGGCGGCGAGCTGGGGCGGCTGCTGCGCAACCTGTCGGGCTACCTCCGCGACGAGGCTCGCACGCGTTCGGAGCTCGAGGCCAGGCAGGCGTGGACGATCAACGGCGCCCGGCTGGCCGTGGCCGCCCCGTGGCTCGTCCTCTTCCTGATGAGCTTCCAACCCACCGTGATCCGTCGCTACGCGTCGCCGGCCGGGACGATCGTCCTGTTGGTCGCCGCCGGCACGTGCGTCGTGGCCTACCGACTGATGATGCGCATCGGCCGGTTGCCGACCGAGCGCCGGATCCTGTCGTGAGTCCCCTCGTCTCCGGTCTGGTCCTCGGGGCTGTCGCGGGGCTGGGCATGGTGCTGGTCGTGGCGAGGGTGCGAGCCATCCGTCGGCCGTCCTTGGCGCTGCGGGTCGTGCCCTACGTCCGCGACGTGCCCCGGCTCGACCTGCCGGCGCCGATCGACGAGGCGACCTCCTCGCCGGTCTCGGCCGCAGCCGGTGTCTTCGGTCCCGGGATCCGCGCGGCGGCGGACGCCGTCGACCGGATCCTCGGCGGCACGGTGTCGATACGCCGCCGGCTCGTCCGCGCTGCGCTCGACAAGACCGTGCATGACTTCCGGGTGGAGCAGGTGCTCTGGGGCGTGGCCGGGTTCGCGGTGGTCGCGGCGTACTGCCTCCTCACCGCGGCCGGTGGCCGCGGCGACACCGTCTCCTCCTTGCTGCTCTGCGCCACCGGCTTCGCGACCGGCGTCCTGGCGCGCGACACCTATCTCAGCTCCCAGGTCACGGTTCGCGAGCGCAGGGTGCTCGCGGAGTTCCCCGTGCTCGCCGAGCTGCTGGCCCTCGCGGTCGCGGCCGGCGAGAGCCCGGTCGCAGCCCTCGACCGCGTCGTACGCCGCAGCGGTGGGGAGCTCTCCCGCGACCTGGCGACCGTGCTGGCCGCGGTCCGCACCGGTGAGCCGGTGGCCGAGGCCTTCGACCGGATGGCGGCGGCGACCGGTGTCCCCGCGGTCGCCCGGTTCGCCCAGGGCGTCGCCGTGGCCGTCGAGCGAGGTACGCCGCTGGCCGACGTGCTCCACGCCCAGGCGGCCGACGTCCGGGAGGCCGGACGGCGCGAGCTGATCGAGGTCGCGGCGCGCAAGGAGATCTTCATGATGGTCCCGGTGGTGTTCCTCATCCTCCCGGTGACCGTCCTCGTCGCCTTCTGGCCCGGCGTCATCGGGCTGCACCTGACCACACCCTGATCCACGCCCGACCGCAGAGAGCCCGACCGCAGAGAGCCCGACCGCAGAGAAGAGGAACCCATGAACCCGATCGCCGGCCTGATGGTCCGACTTCAGCTGTACGTCCTGGCGCCGCGTCCCCGCGACCAGCGCGGCGACGTGCCGGGGTGGGTGCTGGTCACCGTGATGACCGCCGGGCTGGTGGGCGCGCTGTACGGCCTGGCGAAGCCGCAGCTCACCGACATGCTGACGACCGCGCTCAACAGCGTGCACTGAGCCAGGCTGAACATGTCCGGCCGACACCCGCAGCGTGGTGCCGCGGTCGTCGACTTCGTCCTGGTCCTCGTCCTGCTGGTGCCCGTCTTCCTCGGCGTGCTCCAGCTCGGGCTCGTCCTCTACGTGCGCAACACCGTGACCGCCGCGGCGTCCGAGGGCGCCCGCTACGCCGCCACCCTCGACCGAGACCCGGGCGACGGCGCGGGGCGCACCCGTGGCCAGATCCACGGTGTGCTGGCCGGCCGCTACGCCCGGGGCGTCTCGGCGCACGAGGTGACCATCGACGGCGCTCCGGGCGTCGAGGTGACCGTCCACGTGGTCGTTCCCGCGCTGGGGTTGGGAGGGCCGGCCGTGTCGTTCGACGTGTCCGGCCATGCGATCGACGAGCGGCCATGAGCCGACGCCGCGATGACTGTGGGAACGCCCTCGTCGAGCTGTGCTGGCTCGGGATCCTGCTGGTGCTCCCGGTGGTGTGGATCGTGATGTCGGTCTTCCAGGTCCAGCGCGGGGCGTTCGGGATCACGGCGGCGGCTCGGGCCGCAGCCCGCGCGTACTCCCTGGCGCCCGACGACGCCACCGGGCTGGCCCGCGCTCGCACCGCGGCGCGCCTGGCGCTGGACGACCAGGGTGCCCACGGGGTGACCCCGGCGGTCGCCGTGACCTGCACGCCGTACCCCCGGGACTGCCACCAGGGGACCTCCGTGATCACCGTGTCGGTGCGCTCGCGCGTCGTCCTGCCGCTGATGCCGAGCGTGCTGGGCGGCAACCGGCCGAGCTTCGCCCTCGAGGCGACGCAGACCGTGCCGATCGGGCAGTTCCGGGAGGTCAGCGGTGGCTGACCACTGCGGCCCCCGCCGGTTCCGTCGCGACGAGCGCGGCACGGTGCTGCTGTTGATCGTCGGCTTCGCCGTCGTGTTGCTGATGCTGGCCGCAGTCGTCACCGACGCGTCTGCGGCGTACCTCCAGCGCCAGGGCCTGGACACGCTCGCGGACGGCGCCGCACTCACCGCCGCCGACGCCGGAGCCTCGGGTGACGAGGCGTACGGCGACGGCCTGGACGCCGACCTGCACCTCGACGCCGCGGTGGCTCGCGCCGCGGTGACCTCCTACCTCCACCGTGTCGGTGCGTTCAGGCGCTATCCGGGCCTGGTCACCCGAGTATCGGTCGACCCGAGCACCCAGCGCGTCATGGTCTCCGTGCGTGCACCTCTCCACCTGCCGCTCCACGTCCCGGGCGGCCCGGAGCAGGCGTCAGTGGGTGCCACCAGCGCGGCGACCGTGGGCGTGGATGAGTAGGTCAGACCTCGACCACGGTCTGGTCGACGGTGACGCCGTGGTCGTCCACGATCGTGGTGGTGGCGAGCATCTGGCGGTCGTCCGACAGCACGAACTCGACGCTCACGACAGCCCCGAGGCGGACCAGGTCCCAGATGCGCTCGTAGGTGTCATCACCGTGCACCTGGACGACTCTGCGGTGCTTGCCCGCCATACGACCCTCCTCCGGTCGGCCTGCCCGTTCCAACTCAACAGGGGGGATGTGACCAGGTTAAGGCCAGCCGGCCCGTGTCGCAGGTAAAGAATTTCGCGCCCTCCGCCCGGGCCAGGGGTCGCCGCGCGGGCCAAGGCCGAGCCGCTCGGAATGAGACCGAACCGATCGAGCTCCGTGTGCATCGGAACACGATGAAGGACCCCGACGGGGTCCACCGAGTTCGAGGAGTCGCAATCATGCGCAAGCTCGTCGCCGCAGGCGCGATGGCTCTGGGGATCGCGACGTTGCCGGTCACGGCGGCGCACGCGGGATCCACGTGGATCGTCGGCATCAAGGCCAGCTCGACCTCCGTCACCGCCGGACACAAGGTCGCCTTCACCGGAACCGTGCGGCCGAAGGCCGCGGCAGCCGGTGACACGGTGCTGCTGCAGGAGAGGTTCAAGCCCGGCAAGCCCTGGGTGACCCAGCGCAAGGCCAAGGTCGGCGGCAAGGGCAGGTACGCACTCTGGGACCGGCCGAACGCGAACACCAAGCACGCCTACCGCGTGGTGATGCCGGCCACGAAGAGGCACCACCGTGGCGTGAGCGCGACGATCAAGGTCACGGTCTACGCCTGGCAGTACCTCACCGAGATGTCCTACTCGAACAACGACGACATGACCGACGGCACCGTCTCGATCAACGCGAAGTCCTATCAGCACTCGGTGTACGCCGACGCGGCCTACTACCCGGTCTATCGGGAGTACAACCTCGACCACAGGTGCACCGAGCTGCGGGCGACGTTCGGCATCTCCGACGACTCGACCACGGGCGGACAGGCCGCCGTCGACGTTCTGTCCGACGGCACCAACGTCTACTCACACACCTTCGACCTCGGCGAGAAGGAGCAGAGGACGGTGGCGATCGCGAAGCCCCTGAAGCTGCGCCTCGAGTCCGAGTCGACCGGTGGCGACAGCACCGACGGCTACGGCGCGTTCGCCTCGGCCCAGGCACTGTGCACCCGATGAGGACGGTGATCAGGATGCCTTCGACGCTCAGGTCGCTCGCCGTGGTCGCTGCGCTCGCGCTCGCCGCGACCCTGGCCCCCGCCGGCAGTGCCGACGCGGCCCGCCCGCACTGGCACGTGACCCTGAAGGCGGACCGGACGACCGCCCAGGTCGGCAAGAAGATCCACTTCACCGGAAAGGTGTCGCGGGCCGCCGCCGGGAGGCTGGTGGTGCTCCAGGAGAAGGTGACGCCGGGTCGGCCGTGGAAGAACCAGCGCAACGCGGTGGTGCGACGCGACGGGACGTACCACACCTATGACCGGCCCACGGTCAACCGTGCCCGTAGCTACCGGGTCGTGATGCCGGCGACCAAGCACCGCATGCGCGGGATCAGCCCGAAGGTGCGGGTCGTCGTCTACGCGTGGCAGAGCCTCACCTCCCTTCCCTCGGTGAACGAGAGCTCGATGTACGTCGTGTCCTCGGTGAACATGAACGCCCAGCCCTTTGCGAACTCGCTCGAGGCCTACATGTGGAGTCCCCTCTACAACACCACCCAGTCGATCGAGTACAACCTCGACCACGAGTGCACGAAGTTCCGTGGGACCTTCGGCCTCTCGGACGACTCTGAGACCGCGGGTCAGGCCTCGATCGTCGCGAGCGCGGACGGTCAGGCCTGGTACAGCAAGACCTTCAGCCTCGGTCAGTACGAGCCGGGACCGGCCACGTGGACCACGCCGCCCCTGAAGATCAGGTTCGAGAGCACGTCCCTGAACGCGAGCGCCATCGGGCGGGCAGCCGTCGGTACGCCGGAGGTGTACTGCACCCGGTAGCCGGGGAGCCGCGACGCGGGGACGTCGCGGGATACCGGCTACGAGGGGTGACGTAACCTTGCTCCTCGTGGCCGGTATCGATTTCGACGTCGAGATCAAGCAGCTCCGGGCGACGATGAAGACCATCGGCCAGGTGCTCGACCTCGACGGAATGCGCGCGCAGATCGCCGACCTCGGCACGCAGGTGGCCGCCCCGGACCTGTGGGACGACCAGGAGAACGCGACCCGGGTCACCGGCCGGCTCTCGGCCCTCCAGGGACAGCTCGACCGCTTCACCGAGCTCGACGGTCGCATCGACGACGTCGAGATCATGGTCCAGCTCTCCCAGGAGGAGAACGACGCAGCCTCTCTCGCCGAGGCCGAGAGCGAGCTCGGCAAGATCCACACCGCCGTCGAGGCGCTCGAGGTCCGCACCCTCCTCTCCGGCGAGTACGACGAGCGGGAGGCGCTGATCACGATCCGCTCCGGCGCCGGGGGTGTCGACGCCGCGGACTTCGCCGAGATGCTGATGCGGATGTACACGCGCTGGGCCGAGCGGAACAAGTACAACGTGGAGGTCTTCGACACCTCCTACGCCGAGGAGGCGGGCATCAAGTCGGCCACCTTCGCCGTGCACGCGCCGTACGCCTACGGGACGCTCAGCGTCGAGGGCGGCACCCATCGGCTCGTACGGATCAGCCCCTTCGACAACCAGGGCCGCCGGCAGACGTCGTTCGCCGCGGTCGAGGTGGTCCCGGTGCTGGAGCAGACCGACGAGATCGAGATTCCCGAAGAGGAGAT
>JAICSC010000392.1 GCA_025937085.1 Nocardioides sp. | reverse complement strand
TTGGGGCACCGCGCGCCATCCACGCCGGTCAGGTGACCGTGACCCGCGGGTCGAGGAACCCGTAGACGATGTCGACGATCAGGTTGGCCACGACGACCAGCACGGCTCCGATCAGCACAGTGGCGCTGATCACGTTGAGATCGATCGGGGTGCTGAGCGCCTGCAGCCCCCAGCGCCCGATGCCGTCGATGCCGAAGATCTGTTCGACGAAGATCGTCCCGGCGAGCAGTCCGGCGAGGTCTATCCCGAAGATCGTGACCACCGGGACGATGGCCGCGCGCAAGGCGTGGCGGAACAACACGCGGACGGGTCTCACGCCCTTCGCCTGGGCCGTTCGGATGTAGTCCTCGCTGAGGGTCTCCACCATCTGTCCGCGGGTGAACCGCGCGTAGTCGGTGAGGCTGGTCATGCCGAGGACGATCCAGGGAAGGGCCATCCAGGCCACCGTCTTGGCGGGGTTCTGGGTGATCGGGTAGTAGCCGACGTTGGGGAAGAGGTGCCAGCGCAGCGAGAAGAAGACCCATGCCAGGAGGATGATCAGGTAGTCGGGGATGGCCGAGATGAGCAAGGAACCTCCGACCAGCGCCCGGTCCACCGTCGAGCCTCGCCATCGGGCCGCAAGGACACCCAGGATCACCCCGAACGTCAGGTAGATCGCTGACCCGCCGACCGCGACCGTCAGCGTCGCGGGGTACTTCTGCTCGAGGTCGTGCCAGACGGTGTCTCCGGTCGTGACCGAGATGCCGAGGCAGGGCGCGGGGCAGTCGTAGTTCTTGCCGTCGACGTACACGTCCTTGCGTCCCACGAAGATCCCCTTGGCCCACGTGGTGTAGTTCGACACCAATGACCGGTCGTAGCCCATCTGGTGGTCGATGGAGGCCAGGGTCGCCGCCGAGCACTGCCCGTTCCGGAGCGAGTCGCAGTAGTTGCGGGCCGGGCTGTCACCCATGCCCTTGAAGAACAGCACGAAGACGAACATCGACGTCAGGACCACCACGAGGAGCGAGCTGAGCATCCGACGCACGATGAACCCGGTCATCGAGGCTCCTCTCGTGCAGCGCCACCGTTCCAGGCTCAGCCCAGCCTGAATCAGCGCGCGTCACGCTACGGTCCCGCGCGGCCACCGCAAGGTTCGCCGGGGTCACAAGGTGGTCACGATCTGCGGGGGAGTGGCAGCATGCAGCCCAGCTCTACCCGGCTCTGACCCGGCTCTGACCCAGCTCTGACCCAGCTCTCAACAAGGAGGCGCAGCCATGACCAGACTGGTCCAGGTGGCCCTGCGAGCCACCGACCTCGACCGGGCCGCCGCCTTCTACGGCGAGCTGCTGGGGATGGCCCCGACCGGCCGGTTCGACCCGCCCGGACTGCTGTTCTTCGACCTCGACGGGACCCGGCTTCTGCTCGAGGGCGCGGCCCCGCCGTCGATGCTCTACCTCGAGGTGCCCGACGTACGCCGAGCGGTCGAGGCCCTGCGCGGGCGCACCGAGGTGGTCACGGAGCCGCACGAGATCTTCACCCACGAGGACGACACCCTCGGGCCGGCCGGCACCACCGAGTGGCAGGCGTTCGTCCTCGACTCGGAGGGCAACACCCTCGGCCTGGTCGGGTTCGAGCCGTCGGCCTGACCCGGGCCGGTGCCCTGAGGTGGGCAAAGCCTCCAAGGGCGAGGCACGGAATCCGCGCCCCGCCCTCCCGGTGGGTGGATCAGTCAGTCAGCCGAGCTCACTGGGTGACCCAGATGTTCTTCCAGGTCGGCATGCCCAGCGTGTTGTCATCGAAGTCGCCGTTGATCTTCGACCCGTGGGCCTGGGCGATTCCGGTGTAGTACGTCGGGAACAGCGGGAAGTACTTCTGCATGATCTGCTTGTCGAGAGCATTCCAAGCATCCGCCTGCTGGTCCAACGGCATCTTCTGGATGGCGTCCATCTGGTTGTCCACGGACTTGTTGCTGAACGCCGAGTAGTTGGTGCCGAACGAGTGCGTCTTGTCCGGGTTCGTGGAGCCGTACAGCGTCGGCATCCAGGTCGAGCCGGACGGCCAGTCGGAGCACCAGCCCGCCGAACGGACGTTGATGTCCTCCGACGTGTTGTCGCGTGCCGCGGCGTAGTTGGCGATCGTGGTCGGGACAGGGGTGGCCTTGAAGCCGGCCTCCTGCAGCGCCTTGACCGTGGCGTCCTTGCTCTTGACCGAGATCGGGTCGTCGGTCCGGAACAGGAACTTGATCTCATACCCCATCGCGTTGGCCTGCTTCAGCAGCGACTTGGCCTTGGCCGGGTCGGTGTCGAAGCCCTTGCGACCGGTGACGTTGTACGCCGTGCGGCCGGGCACACCCGGAGGCATCAGGTTGGTCGCCGGGATCGCGTTGACACCCGGGATCAGGCCCGTGGCCAGGATGATGTTCTTGTACGGGTAGGCGAACGACAGGGCCTCACGCACCAGCTTGCTCTTGATCTTCCGGTTGTCCGGAGCCCAGTAGTAGGTGCACGGCGAGCCGCCCAGGGTCAGCCGGCTCGGGTCCTTCTGCTT
>JAICSC010000364.1 GCA_025937085.1 Nocardioides sp. | reverse complement strand
CGCCTCGTGCTCGGGCTCGAAGAGGGTGCGCGTCACCGCTCAACAGTGACAGTGGGACTGTCAGGGTGCAAGGGAGTCGCCGTCGACGTCGACGAGGTCGACGCGATGGACGTCGAGGTCGCGGGCGTAGACCAGCACGCCCACCCGGATCGCCTGATGCTCGGGGACCTGGTGCAGGACGAGATCCTCCCGGGTGCCGTCGGACATGGTGACCACGACGGCACGAACGTCAGAGGTGACCCGCGCGATGAAGATGCGGGGAGCGGTATCGGCCGCACCGAAGTAGGTGTTCAGCCGCTGGGCGGGCGGCACCTCGCCACGACATCCGCCGCCCCAGGGCTTGGAGCCATCGGCCGCCGTGACGTCCACCGGAGTGAAGAGATCCCCGGTGACCGGATCCGTCGAGACGCGGAGCTCCCATGAGTCGGCATCGGCGGTCCGTCCGGATGCGATCACCGACATGACGGAGAGTCTCACACGATCCCCACTGCATGTTCGTGGTCGACCAGGCGTGCGGTTCGACGGGTTCTGCACCACAGCGGATTGCCACTTGCGGACCGTGGGTGCATACCTGTATGCTCGAACATATGTTCGACAACACAGTCCCCCCGCCGGCGCTCCTCGACGCGCGCCAGGTCGAGGGATGGGTCGAGCGGCTGGCGTCGGCCGCCGGACCCGGCGACGACGCCGGGCGGGTGGAGCTGTTGGCGGCGTTGGAGCGGCTGGGGTGTGCCGCGGCCGGGCTCCAGGCCGAGGTGACCGCGGAGCTGGACACCTCGGTCCGTGGTCGCGAGGCCGACCACGGGGTCCGCCAGGAGCGTCGGGGCCGTGGCGTGGGGGCCGAGGTCGCCTTGGCCCGCCGGGAGTCGCACCACCGCGGCAAGCAGCACGTCGGACTGGCCCGGATCCTGGTCGACGAGATGCCCTGCACCCGGCGGGCGCTGCGTGAGGGTCGCATCTGTGAGTGGAAGGCGACCATCCTGGCCCGCGAGACGGCGTGCTTGTCGCTGGAGGACCGGCAGGTCGTCGACCGCCGGCTCGCCGGCGACCTCGACCGCCTGGAGAAGAGAGGCGCACGCGACCTCGAGGGCGCGGCCCGCAAGCTCGCCGGAGAGCTGGACGCGGCCGCGTGCGTGCTGCGTCGGCGGGTCGCCGAGTCGGAGCGACGGGTGACGCTGCGCCCGGTGCCGGACACGATGACCCGGCTGTCGGCCGAGCTGCCGATGGCGACCGGGATCGCGGTGTTCAAGTCCCTCTCGGACGCCGCCGACACCGCTCGGGCGCAGGGCGACTCTCGCAGCCGCCACCAGGTCATGGCCGACACCCTCGCCGAGCGAGTCTTGGGCACCGCCCAAGCCGTCGCGGTGCCGGTCGAGATCGAGCTCGTGGTCAGCGACCAGGTGCTTCTGGGCACCCGCGAGGACGCGGCCTACCTCGAGGGCGCCGTCCCGATCCCAGCAGAACTGGCTCGAGAGCTGGCCAAGCACGCCGACGAGCAGGGGCTGGCCACCCTCCGTCGCCTCTACCGCAGCCCCGACACGGGGCAGCTGGTGGCCATGGACTCCCGCAGCCGCTGCTTCCAGGGCGGCCTCGCGCGGTTCATCCGGCTCCGCGACCGGACCTGCCGCACCCCTTGGTGCGACGCACCCATCCGACACACCGACCACTCCGAACCGGTCGCCGACGATGGAGAGACCTCCGGCGTCAACGGCGAGGGCTTGTGCGAGGCGTGCAACTACGCCAAGCAAGCTCTGGGCTGGTCGGTGACAGTGGTCCAGACGGAACCGCACACGGTCGAGATCCGAACTCCGACGGGGCAGGTCCACCGATCGACCGCCCCGCCGCTCCCAGGTCATGTGCCAAGGCCCACGCCACCGCGGGGTGCGGTGCCGCACGTCGATCTCGCGTTCCCCTACACCGCCGCGTAGCGCTGCCGACGAGCCTGGCTCCTCGTCTGACAGGGTTCAGTCGATCGTCTCCACCTTGACCCGCGTGCCATCGAGCAGGCGTCGCAGGTCATCCGGGTCCGAGGTCAGGACCAGGACCGGCGTGGGCAGCGCGAGGGCGGTGCCGGCCACCACGGGCGTCCACAGTGAGGTGCTCAGTCGGCGAGTCGGGCCAGGATCTCGCCCACGGCCTGCTCGTCGACAGGACCGTGCTCGGCCTCCATGTGCGCAGGTGCGTCGTCCAGGGCGTACGAATGAGTCTCGGCGAGAGACGAGGCGCCTCAAGGTGTCTTCCTCAACCATCGAGGTAGCGCGAGACTGGCCCACGACGTGCGATACGGGGAGAGCTGATGCGGACGTTGCTGCCTGGGGACAATCCCCAGGCCTACATCCCGGAGGACAGACGGCGTGCGCTGGCGCGCGGGGACGACCTGCCGCCGCTGTCCCACGGCTCCGCGCTCTTCGTCGACATTGCCGGGTACACGCCGCTCGCCGAGACCTTCGCCCGGACGTTCGGCGCGCGACGCGGCGCCGAAGAGGTCACCGCGACCCTCGACCGCGTGTTCGCCGCGCTGATCGAGGCGCTGCACGCGTGGGACGCCAGCGTCATCTATTTCAGCGGTGACGCGGTGACGGCCTGGATCGAGGACGATGACGGAGCGGCGGCTGTCGCGTGCGGTCTTGAGATGCAGCAGGTCATGGCGCGGGTCGGCACACTCGCTGCGCCAGACGGCACGACAGTGGTCCTCGGGCTGAAGGTCGCTGTGGCCGTCGGCCGGGTGCATCGCTTCGTCGTGGGTGACCCGCACGTCCAGCTGATCGACGTACTCGCCGGGCAGCTCATGGACTCCCTCGCCGCTGCCGAGCAGGCAGCCCTGGCCGGCGACGTGGTGCTCGACGAGGGGGCGATCGCGTCGTTGGGCGACCGGGTGAAGCTGCTCGAGACGCGGCCGAGCACCGTCGGCCAGGTCGGTGTGGTCCAAGGGCTGGTCGACGCCCCGCCGGAGCCGCAGGCGTCGCCCGCCTGGCCGCGCCTGCCGGACCCGACTGCACGCCAGTGGCTGCTCCCAGCGGTGTGGGAGCGGATGGTCGCCGGACGAGGTGAGTTCCTCGCCGACCTCCGCCCCGGGGTCCCCGTCTTCGTCCGCTTCGGCGGG
>JAICSC010000190.1 GCA_025937085.1 Nocardioides sp. | reverse complement strand
GGCGGCAGCCCCGCCTCCTCGAGCAGCTCCATCGTCGCGTTCGCCGCGAGCTGCTGCGTCGGGCTCGGCTTCCAGAGCACGGTGTTGCCCATCAGCGCGGGCGCGGTCGGCAGGTTGCCGGCGATGGCGGTGAAGTTGAACGGCGTGATCGCGTAGACGAAGCCCTCGAGCGGCCGGTAGTCGGTGCGGTTCCACACGCCGCGGCTGTTGGCGATGGGCTGCTCGGCCATGATCGCCTTCGCGTAGTGGACGTTGAACCGCCAGAAGTCGATCAGCTCGCAGGCGGCGTCGATCTCGGCCTGGAACGCCGTCTTGGACTGGCCGAGCATCGTCGCGGCGTTGAGGCGCTGGCGCCAGGGTCCGGCGAGCAGGTCGGCCGCCTTGAGGATGATCGCGGCCCGGTCGTCGAGCGACATCGCCCGCCACCCGGGCGCCGCGTCGGTGGCGGCCTTGATCGCGGCCTCGGCGTCGCGGGTGGTGGAGTTCCTCATCACGGCGAGCACGTGCTGATGGTTGTGTGGCTGCACGACCTTGATCTCCGCACCCCCACCGTTGCGCCGCCGACCGCCGATGTGCGCCCGCAGGCTGACCTGACGCCGCTGCTGCCGCGCCAGCTCCTGCTCGAGCTCCTTGCGCTCCGTCGTGCCGGGTGCGTAGGTGAGGTTCGGCTCGTTGACCGGCTGCGGGGGGTGGGTGACGGCGTCCATACCGGCGATGCTGTCAGACCGGGTGGCCCTGCTCAATTCCGTCGCAGGAGTGTAGATGCGGGTCATGGCTGCCTATCGGTACGCCGCGACCGGCCGCGTGGGACCTTCGGCCGACCCTCGCCCGCGGTGTCGATCAGCTCGTCGAGCGCCTCGGAGAGGCACACCGCGAACGTGTCGGCGTCCGGCACGAGGTCGCGGTCGGCGATGACGCCGTAGAACACCTGCCCGTCGTACGACGTGACGCCGATCGCCAGCGCATGCCCGGGCAGGAGTGGCGGGACCGGGTAGGTCTGCTCCATCACCGCGCCCGCGGCGTACAGCGGCGACTGCGGTCCGGGGACGTTGGTCACCGACAGCTGGATCCCGCGTCGCAGCTGCTCGTAGGCGACCCGTGACCCGATCGCGTGGAAGGTCGAGGGGGCGAAGCCGGCGACTCCGGCGATCCGGTTCGCAGCCACGGCCCGGCCGGTCTCCTTGTGGGCCTTGAACGAGTAGGAGACCTGGTGGAGCCGCACCACGGGGCTGGGCTCGCCCACCGGCAGGTCGACGAAGTGCGGGGCGATCTGGGAGCCGACCGACGTCGCCTCCAGTTCCTGGTCGTGGACCGAGACGGGGACCACGGCCCGCACCTGCCGCAGACCTCCCAGCGACTCGGCCCGCGTCATCAGCCACGTGCGCAGCCCGCCGGTGACGACGGCGAGGACGACGTCGTTGACCGTGCCTCCGTGCGCGTCCCGCACCGCGCGGTGCTCGGCGAGGCTGCGCCGGAGGGTGACGAAGAGCCGCTGCTGCGACAGCGTCCCGCCGATCGGGGAGTCCTGGTCCGAGCGTCGGCCGGCGAGGGCGTTGACGACCGCGCCGACCCGCTCGATGGTGAGGTCGGCACCGCGCAGCCACACGTCGGCCACCCCGCGCGCGGTGTCGAATGCCGTCAACGGCGAGACCACGGAGTCTCGGACCGCATCGACCAGCAGGCCGGTCGGGCTCACCGGTGGCTCCGGACGCCACTCGTCTGCGCCGAGCGCGCGCTGCTCCGGGGCCCGATCGAGCAGCACCTGGGCGAGATCGACGACCTGGGCGCCGTCCACCAGCGCCTGGTGGGACTTGGTGAGCACCGCGACGCGGCCGTCCTCGAGACCTTCGACGAGATAGGCCTCCCACAGCGGTCGGTGCCGGTCGAGCGGCCGGGACACGATCCGGGCCACCAGCTCGCGCAGCTGGTCGAGGCTGCCCGGACGAGGCAGCGCCGAGCGGCGTACGTGGTAGGCGAGGTCGAAGTGCGGATCGTCGACCCAGACCGGGTTCGCGACTCCCCCGGGCACGCGGCGTACCCGCTGGCGGTAGCGCGACACGAACGCGATCCGCTCACCGATCAGCCGGGTCAGGGCGGCATGGTCGAAGCCGGCCTCGCCCGGGTCGAAGATCTCGACGGTCGCGTTGTGTCGCGGCGCGGTCGCGGTCTCGGCGGTCAGGAACACGAGGTCCCGCGCACGTAGCCGTTCGCCCATCCTCACCCCGATGACTCCGATGACCCCGATGACGCCTTCCATGTCCTCCATGGGATTCTGGCAGAGGCCCTCCGGCGGGCCCGCCCACGTCCGTTGCGAGAAAGGCCACAGCCCCATGCGACGTCCGGTCAGTGCGGTGGCGGTCATCCTGCTCGGTGTCCTCACCCTGACCGCGTGCGGGGGTGGCAACAGCTCGCCGGCCGACACCTCGGGGCTGCCCACCAAGACGATCAAGATCACCTTCAGCGGTGACGACGTCGAGCCCAACGGTCAGCGGTACGACGTCGCGGTCGGCCAGCGGATCGAGTTCGACGTGACCGCGGACAAGCCCGGAGAGATCCATGTGCACTCCTCGCCGGAGCAGGAGTTCGAGTACGACAAGGGCTCGTCGACGATCGCCGTGAAGCCGATCACCACGCCGGGGATCATCACCGTCGAGTCGCACACCCTCGACAAGGTGATCCTTCAGCTCCAGGCCAAGTGACCGCCCTCGTCATCGGGGGCCTGCTCCCGCAGCACGGGATCGGCGGCGCCCAGGACCTCCCGATCTCGCGCGAGCTGGCGATCCTCGGAGCGGCGGCTGCGGTCGCGGTCTCCTTCGTGGTGCTCGCCCTCGCCTGGCGCAGCCCGCGGTACGACGCGACCACCAGCGGCCGGCCGCCCCCTGGCTGGCTGGCGAGCTTCGTGGACTCCCCCGTCTGGCGCGGCCTCCTGCGCCTGGTCGGCCTGTTCGCGCTGGGGTACCTGGTGGTGATCGCGGTCTCCGGCAAGGACCTGGTGATCAACCCGATCTTCGGGATCTTCTACGTGTGGATCTGGGTCGGCATGGTGCCGGCCTCGGTGCTCTTCGGCCGGGTCTGGAGGGCGATCAGCCCGTTCCGGCTGATCAGCACCGGCATCGCCAAGGTCTCCGGTGGCCACCCCGACGAAGGCCTGTTCACGTACCCGGAACGGCTCGGGATGTGGCCGGCCGCGGTCGGACTCTTCGCGTTCGTGTGGATGGAGCTGGTCTACCCCCACAACATCGACCTCTCGCCGGTGCGGCTGTGGTGCGGGGTCTACCTCGGCGTGATGATCATCGGCGGCGCGCTGTTCGGCAACACCTTCTACGCTCGCGCCGACCCGTTCGAGGTGTACTCGTCGCTGGTCGCGCAGCTCTCGGTGTGGGGCCGCCGCGACGGACGGCTGGTCGTCCGCAGTCCGCTCGCGAACCTCGACTCGACCCCGCCCACACCCGGCCTGATCGGGGTGATCGCGGTGCTGTTCGGCAGCACGGCGTTCGACGCGTTCCGCGAGTCCCCACGATGGGTGACGTTCATCCAGGGCACCGGTTGGTCGACGTACCTCCAGAACAACCTGGGACTGCTCGGCTTCTGCCTCGCCGTCGGGCTGATCTTCTGGCTGGCCTGCATCGCCACCGGCGTGGGCCCAGAGCAGCCACGCTCGCGGCTGCCCGACCAGCTGGCCTTCTCGGTGATCCCGATCGTCGTCGGCTACGTCGTGGCCCACTACCTCAGCTACCTCGTCGAGATCGGCACGCAGACGCTGATCCAGGCGAGCGACCCCCTCAGCAACGGGAGCAACCTCTTCGGCACCGGCACGCTGTCCGTGCCCTACTGGTTGTCCTACCACCCGACGTTCCTCGCGAACACCAAGGTCCTGGCCGTCGTGGTGGGTCACGTCGTCGGCGTGATCGCTGCGCACGAACGCGCGATCAAGCTGTTGCCGAAGAAGCATCAGCTGACCGGCCAGCTGCCACTTCTTGCCGCGATGATCTGCTTCACCGTGGGCGGTCTGTACCTGCTGTTCTCGAGCTGACCGGGAGCTGATCCTCAACGCCGACGGGCCAGCAGTCTCCGACGCTCGGACCGGCGATGCGGTGACGGAGGGGGTACGACGGCGTCCGCGACCTCTGCGAGGGCCCGGGCCAGCTCGGAGTCACCGGACTCGGGGACGCTGGTGCCCGCCGTCAGGGCCCGGTCGACGGCGGCTCGGTCGTCGGGCAGGAAGTGGACGCCGGCCAGGCGCGCGAAGCCCTCGACCATGCCGACGATGTCGCGCCGCGACCAGCCGAGGCTGGAGCGCATCCGGTTGACCACGACCCGCACCGGAACGCCGGCACGGCGCTCGCGGAGGTCCACCAGGGCCCGGGCGAGCCGGGACAGCCCGACCGGGTCGGCGGTGCCGACGACGAGCACCTCGTCGGCGACGTCGATCGCGCCGAGGGTGAGCTGGTTGCGGCCGGGGCGGGAGACCAGGTCGCCCGTCGGGTCCTCCTCCAGGTTGAAGCCGGTGTCGACGACCACCAGGCCGTGCCCGCGAGCGACCTCGAGGAGGTGCTCGACCACGCCGGCGCGCACCTCGACCCAGCGCTCGCCCCGGGGCAGGCCGGTGACCACCGTCAGCCCGTCCCCCAGCGCCCGTTGCACCGTCGCGAACCGCGCCTCCAGGAGTCCGTCCGCGGTCATCCGGGCCGCGCTGAGCAGTCCCGAGACCTCGTCGAGGACGCCGAGGTGCTGGGCGACCGACCCGCCGTACGGGTCGACGTCCACCAGCGTCGTGCGCAGGCCACGACGAGCGAGCACCGAGGCGAGGGAGCTGGCCACGGTCGTGCGACCGGGCGCTCCCGCGGGACCCCAGACCGCCAGGATCCGGCCTGTGTCGTCTGGATCCGGCGGGGGATCCGTGTCGTCGACGAAGCCGGTCTTCAGCCCGGTATCGATCCCGCTCTCGTACGACGGCCCGTCCACCTGGTCCACCAGCGTGTCGGGGATGCCGTCGAGGTCGTCGTGACCGACCAGGACGTCGACACCCGCGCGTGCGGCGCGGGTGCGGGCGCTCTCGGAGTCGGCTCCCACCGCGACCACGCGTACCTGATGGCGGTGGAGCACCTCGACCGCCGTCGGGTCGAGCCCCGGCGCGTCGAGGGCGACGACCGCCGCGTCGGCCTGGCCGGCACTGCTGGTCGCGAGGAGCTCGTCGACGTCGACGCAGCGTTTGAGCACGACCATTCCGGGGCGGGCTGCGATCAGCTCCAGCACCGGCGACTCCCAGGCCGCCCCGGCGGCCACCACGAGGACGACGATCACGTGGCTCCCACCTCAGCCCCGGCCGACCACGGTCAGGGCTGCGTCGTCCGTCGATGCCAGCAGGTGGAAGAAGCGCTGCGCCTCTGCCCCGGACATGCCGAGCACCAGTGTCCGACTGCCGTCGGAACCGAACGCGTCCTCCTCGTGCGGTGCGGCGAGCACGGTCACGCCCGACAGGGCGGGACGCCCGTCGCACACCGTCGAGGCCCGACACCCCGCCCGGCTCGCCGGTCGGACGTAGACGTCGACGAGGTCACCGACGCCGACGGCACCGGGGACCTGGCCCGGCGCGACCGACACCGGCACCTGACGCAGGTCGTTGTCGGCCGCAGGGGCGACCGCCGCGCGCGGGAGCAGCTCGCCCGCGCCGACGTCACGGCTCAGGCGCAGGTCGGCGGGCAGCCTCTGGTCGGCACGGAAGTAGGCCGTCAGCGCGCCGGAGTCGTCGAACCGGACGCGGCGTACGGCGAGATCGTCGGCGGTCAGCACCTGTCCGGAACCGAGCGAGTCGGCCGCCGCCCACACCGGCACGGTGTCGTCGGAGGAGCCGAGCACGAGCCCCCCGACGAGGACGGAGGCGGCCACGATCGCCAGGCCGACCCACAACCGTGGGTCACGCCAACCGGGCGCCGATGCCCGCCTCGCGGCGGGCGTGCCAGCAGTCACCGAGGTGATCCCGAGATTCACCGCCTCATCATGGACCCGATCCGCGCGGGAGGGGAGCCCTCGTCCACAGCCGGGCCCCGCGCCACGGCGGGCCGTCGTTCACTCGTGCAACGATGGCACCATGCCCCCCACCCCTCGGTTCCTCACGCTCGCGGACGTCGCCGAGGTCCTGAGCACCTCGAGCGCCCAGGTCTACGCCCTGGTCCGCCGCGGTGAGCTGCCCGCGATCAAGATCGGCGGCCGTGGGCAGTGGCGGGTCGAGGCGTCCCAGCTGGAGGCCTACATCGACCGGATGTACGACGAGGCTCGCGCCTTCGTGGACGCACACCCGTTCACCGAGGGGGAAGCCAAGGGCGACGAGCCATCCTCCGACTGACGCGGCGCAAACCTCGCTTCACCCGACCTGCGCGCCCAGCGTGATCTTCAGGCTCATCTGGGACCCGCCGCGCCGTACCGTGAAGCGGACCGTGTCACCGGGCTGGTGCGACCGGATCGCCACGATCAGCGCGATCCCGTCGGCCACTTTCTCGCCGGCGACCTCGGTGACCACGTCGTCCTTCTTCAGCCCCCCCTTCGACGCCGGGCCGTCGGGGTTCACCTTGAGGATCGTCGCCCCGGCCTCGGACGAGGCGGCGGTGTCGACGGTCGCGCCGATGACGGGATAGCGCGCCTGGCCGGTACGCAGGATCTGGTCGGCGGTGATCTTGACCTGGTCGATCGGGATCGCGAAGCCCACGCCGATGTTGCCTGCCTGGCCCGCGGCCGAGCCGCCGGTCGTCGCGATCGCCGAGTTGACGCCGACCACCCGGCCGGTCAGGTCCACCAGCGGCCCCCCGGAGTTGCCGGGATTGATGGCGGCGTCGGTCTGCACGGCGTTGATGTACGACGAGTCCGAGCCCGT
>JAICSC010000412.1 GCA_025937085.1 Nocardioides sp. | reverse complement strand
GGTGATGGCCGTGCGTCATCGGACCCTCCCGCTGCACGGCGTGCAGTTCCACCCGGAGTCGGTGCTCAGCGAGCACGGCGCCCGGCTGGTCGCGAACTTCCTCGGGGCCGGCCGATGAGAAGCGTCCGATGACCGATCCCACGTCCGATCCGAGGTCCGGCCCGGAGGCGCGGTTCGAGGAGATCGCCCGGGCGCACGACCGGTGCTTCTGGCTCGACGGCGGCGGCTCCCGGCCGTGGTCCGGCCGGCGCTCGCTCCTGGGCCGGCTCGACGACGACGACGTCTCACTCACCTACGACGCCCTGCGCCGCGAGGTGGCCCGGCACGCGTCCGGGCGGTCGGAGGTGGTCGGGTCCGACGTGTTCGCCGTGCTCGAGGAACACCTGGCGACCGATCCGCCGGACGTGCACTGGGTCGGCTACTTCGGTTACCCCAGCCGCCCCGACCTCCCGGCGCTGGCCGGGCCAGTCGCACAGATGCCCGACGCGGTCTGGATGCGGACCCGGCACGTGCAGGTCTTCCACCACCCGGAGGACCATGCCGGGGTCACGTCGGCGCCGGTCGGCAGGCCACCCGACGTCCCCGTCCCGGAGGAGTACGCCGCGGCGTACGCCCAGGTGCAGGAGCAGCTGCGTGCCGGCAACAGCTACGAGGTGAACCTGACCCACCGCATCACCGTCGAGAGCGACCTCGACCCGGTCGCGGCGTACCTCCGGCTCCGCGAGCTGAACCCCGCGCCGTACGCCGGTTTCCTGCAGCACCGGGGTCACCGGCTGCTGAGCTCCTCGCCCGAGCGGTTCGCGACGATCGACCGGGACCGCATGCTGGAGACCAAGCCGATCAAGGGCACCACGCCCCGCGGAGCGACACCCGAGGAGGACGACGAGCTGCGCCGGCGGCTGGCCACCGACCCCAGGTTCCGGGCTGAGAACCTGATGATCGTCGACCTCCTCCGCAACGACATCGGGATGGTCGCGGCGCCGGGCACCGTCGAGGTGCCGACGCTGATGGAGGTCGAGTCCTACGCGTCGGTGCACCAGCTGGTGTCGACGGTCCGGGGTCGGCTGCGCGACGACATCACCACGGTCGGGGCGCTCCGGGCGCTGTTCCCCGCCGGGTCGATGACCGGGGCACCCAAGCTCCGGACGATGGAGATCATCCGCGACGTCGAGAGCACGCCGCGCGGGCCGTACGCCGGCGCGTTCGGCTGGATCGCGGGCGACGGTCGTGCCGACCTCGGCGTCGTGATCCGGACCCTGACCACCCCCGGCGACGGCACCTGGGAGCTCGGCACCGGAGGTGGGATCACGGTCCGCTCCGACGTGCACGAGGAGTACGCCGAGTCCCGCTGGAAGGCCGACCGCCTCCTCCGCGTCTTCCAGCCCCCCGATTTGGGATAGTCCCCGACGATTTGGCTGACTGAGAGCGCTCCCAAGCAACCATTTCGTCGGGGACTATCCCCTCGGGGCGGTTCCGACCGCTGTGGAGAGCAGATCGGCCAGAGCGGCCTCCAGGCGGCCGGTCCCGGTCGGGACGACGGTCAGCGGGAGGCCCAGGCGGTCGGCGGCGCGCTGGGCGAGGGTGCGGAGCTCGGGGTCCGGCTCCTGCGCCAGCCAGACGACGCGCGTGTAGTGCTGGAAGTAGTCGTCGCGGAGCTCCGGCCAGCGGTCCAGGCCGAGCTCGCGCACCACGGTTCGTTCGAAGGAGCGGACCAGGAAGTCGGTGAGCAGATAGGTGCCCGGCTCCGCCTCGAGCCGCGCCTCCAGCTCCGACTCCCCCACGAACAGGTCATAGCAGTGCAGACCCGGCAGCCGTCGCAGCCCGAGCTCGTCGCAGACCGCGTCCAGCGCGCCGTACGTCCCGCAGTCGGCGTACCCCACCACGACGGAGTCGTACGTCGCCGACAGCTCCCCGGCCAGACGGCGTACCTCGTCGGCGATCAGGTGCGGGCGGTTGTGCAGAAGCGGCGGCAGCGGGTGTACGTCGACCGGCCAGTCGTGGCGGGCCACGACCGCGGCAGCCGGCTGGGCCAGGGCCCCGCAGGCGACGAGGGCGACCCGCGCACCAGCTCGGGCCCCGTCACGGCGAGCCCTGTCACGGCGGGCCCTGTCACGGCGGGCC
>JAICSC010000420.1 GCA_025937085.1 Nocardioides sp. | reverse complement strand
GTCGACGGCCTCGAGCAGCTCGTCGTCCGGGATGCCGGCATAGGCGAGGTCGTTCCAGCCGGAGCGGCCGATATAGGCCATCACCGAGGCGCTCCCCGGATACCGAAGGAGCCACTCATCGGCCACCTCACGGCTCCGCGCTGCCTTCACGCCGACCCCGCTCCCGCCGAGGAAGGCGAAGATCTTGCCGCGCTCGCCGGGACCGACCTTGACCACCGGGTGGCTGTGCTCCTCCCACGGCCAGTCCGGCCAGGCGCCCGGCTTGGCGACACAGTGTGCGGTCATCCGCTCGACGTCCATCGCGACGGCTGCGGGGGGCTACTCGGTCGCCGCCGCTCGCGAGGCTCGCGGGGCTCCTCGCTCGGCGCTCCTGGTCACTTCGTCGCCGGCACTCGCTTCGCTCGCGCTGCTCCCGCGCTCGCGCCCAGCGCTCGAGCTCGTTCCTCGCTCGGCGCTGACGCTCACTTGGTCGCTTCCATCATCTGGCGCAGCTCCTTCTTGAGGTCACCGATCTCGTCACGGAGCCGGGCGGCCACCTCGAACTGGAGCTCCGCGGCCGCGGTCCGCATCTGGTCGGTGAGCTCCTGGATCAGGCCGGCCAGCTCGGCACTCGGCAGCCCTGAGACGTCCGGGGCGAGCTCGCCCGCCCTGAGCTGGCCGAGCGCGGGAACCGGCTGACCCTGGCGCGGCTTCACCCCACCGGCCCGACCCTTCGCCTCGGTGCCGGCCCAGGTCGCGAGCAGGGCCTGGGTGTTCTCGTCCTCGCGGGCGAGCATCTCGGTGATGTCGGCGATCTTCTTGCGCAGGGGTTGTGGGTCGACCCCCTTCTCGGTGTTGTAGGCGACCTGCTTGGCGCGGCGTCGGTTGGTCTCGTCGATCGCGGCCTCCATCGACGGCGTGATCTTGTCGGCGTACATGTGGACCTGGCCGGACACGTTGCGCGCGGCGCGGCCGATCGTCTGGATCAGCGACTTGTCCGACCGCAGGAAGCCCTCCTTGTCGGCGTCGAGGATCGACACCAGCGACACCTCGGGCAGGTCGAGGCCCTCCCGCAGCAGGTTGATGCCGACCAGCACGTCGTAGTCGCCGAGACGCAGGTCCCTCAGCAGCTCGATCCGCTTGAGGGTGTCCACCTCGGAGTGGAGGTAGCGGGTGCGGACGCCGGCGTCCAGCAGGTAGTCGGTGAGGTCCTCCGACATCTTCTTGGTCAGTGTCGTGACCAGGACCCGCTCGTTGCGCTCGGTGCGGGTGTTGATCTCGTGGATCAGGTCGTCGATCTGGCCCTTGGTCGGCTTCACGACGACCTCGGGGTCGACCAGCCCGGTCGGCCGGATGATCTGCTCGACGACGTCGCCACCGACCTTGTCCAGCTCGTAGTCGCCCGGTGTCGCCGACAGGTAGATGGTCTGCCCGATCCGCTCGAGGAACTCCTCCCATCTCAGCGGGCGGTTGTCCATCGCGCTGGGCAGCCGGAAGCCGTGGTCGACGAGGTTGCGCTTGCGGGACATGTCGCCCTCGTACATCCCGCCGACCTGCGGCACCGCGACGTGCGACTCGTCGATGACGAGGACGAAGTCCTCCGGGAAGTAGTCGAGCAGGCAGTTGGGCGGGCTGCCGTAGGTGCGGCCGTCGATGTGCATCGAGTAGTTCTCGATGCCGGCGCAGGAGCCGACCTGCCGCATCATCTCCACGTCGTACGTCGTGCGCATCCGCAGGCGCTGTGCCTCGAGCAGCTTGCCCTGCCTCTCGAACGTCGACAACCGCTCCTCGAGCTCGGCCTCGATGTCGCTGATCGCCCGCTCCATGCGCTCCGGTCCGGCGACGTAGTGGGTCGCCGGGAAGACGTAGAGCTCGTCGTCCTCGCTGATCACCTCGCCGGT
>JAICSC010000143.1 GCA_025937085.1 Nocardioides sp. | reverse complement strand
TTGGTCATGCGATGCGATACCGCTCGAGGTCGAGGTCCTTGACGGTGAGCCCGAGACCGGGTCTGGACCGGTCCGGGCGCAGGACACCGTCCCGCTCCGGTGCAAGCACCCCGTCGAACGCCAGCCCCTCGATGCGCACGTGGTCGTGGAAGTACTCCAGGTGCCGCAGATGCCACACGGCGGCGCCGACGTGGGCGCTCACCTGCGGGGCGCAGTGCAGTGAGAGGTCGAGGGACCGGGCGTCGCACAGTGCCGCCACCCGCAGCACCCCGCTGATCCCCAGGGCCCGGGTGGGGTCGGCCTGCAGGCAGTCGACGGCACCGGCCCCCAGCATCTGCTCGAAGTAGGGCAGGTGATAGCCGTACTCGCCGGCCGCAACGTCCATCCCGGCCGGACCACGGTCGCGGAGCAGCCTCAGCCCCTCGAGGTCGTCGGAGCTCACCGGCTCCTCCAGCCAGCGGACGTCGCGCTCGGCGAACCGCTCGGCCCAGAACAGCGCCTGCTTGCGGCCGTAGGCACCGTTGGCATCGACGAAGAGCTCGACGTCGTCCCCGATGGCGCTCCGCGCGACGGCTACGCGGTGCGAGTCACGTTCCGGGTCGCGCCCCACCTTGATCTTCACCCGGGGGATCCCTGCGTCCACCCATCCGGTGAGCTGGTCGGCGAGCCGGTGGTCGTCGTACGACGTGAAGCCGCCGCTCCCGTAGACCGGGGTTGCGTCGTGCACGGCCCCCAACGCCTCGATCAGTGGTACGCCGCGAATCCGGGCGTACAGGTCCCACAGAGCGATGTCCACCGCCGAGATCGCCTCGGCGACCAGGCCGGGCTTGCCCAGGTTGCGCACGGCGTGCTGCATCGCCGCCCACGACGCCACCGGCGTGAGGGCATCTCGGTCGGTCACGACGCCGGCGAGCTTGCCGGTGACCACCTCGGCCGCCGCCGCATGGGCGTAGGTGTAGCCGACGCCGACCTGTCCACCGGCGCGGCACCGCACCAGGACCATCGTGGTGGAGTCCCACGACAACGTCCCGTCGGACTCCGGTGTCTCGGTAGGGATCTCGTACGTCTCGGCGCCGACGAACTGGACCGGGAACTCAGGTGTGGACGGCACACCTCCTGAAGGGGTGGGGTCAGGCATCATGCCAGTGCGTACCCGGTGCCCGAGCAGAAACACCTCGGGGTGATGCATCCGACGCGTTCGTAGCCGAGTCGTCGACAAGGGCGCCGCGCTCGGACACCGTTCACAGGGTGCGTGCCACCACTCATTGCAGGCCCCCGCGCACGTTTGGGCCCGCCCGGCCAGGGGCACGGCTAGGGTGCGAGCCATACTCAGCTCCTCGGAAGGCACACGATGGACCGCCCCGCCCCTGTGAAGGCCGACGTCTCACTGCGCGTCCCGGCCGATGGCGCGTACGTGTCCGTGCTCCGGACCATGACCGCTGGGCTGGCTGCGCGGCTGGACTTCACGGTGGACGACATCGAGGATCTGCGCATCGCCGTGGGCGAGGCGTGCGCGCTGGTGCTTCCCCAGGCGATACCTGGAGGCGATCTCGAGGCCGAGTTCAGGCAGGCGATGGGTTCGCTCACGATCTCGGTGAGCGTCCCCACCATGGGTCGGGCGGAGCCCGACTACGAGAGCTTCGCCTGGCAGGTGCTGAGCACGCTGGCCGCCGAGACCGCGGCGAACGCCGACGACGAGCACCTCCAGATCACATTCTCGACCGACTCGAGCCTGGCCCTGAGCGACGGACTTCCGGGGGCCGGCGGCTGAGCTCCGAGATGACAACGGACGGGGACTCGGGATCCCGCATGCCTGACGGGGGGGACGGCCCGGACCCGGCGCCGTACCGACGGCTCGACGGCACACGGGCGGAGAACGCGCTGCTGTTCGCCAGGTTCCGTGACGCATCCGCCTCGGAGTCCACGCGCATCGCGGCCCGCGACGGCCTCGTCGCGCTCCACCTCCCCCTGGTCGAGCACTGCGCCCGCCGCTTCCGCAACCGGGGAGAGCCGTTCGAGGATCTGGTCCAGGTCGGCACGATCGGGCTGATCAAGTCGATCGACCGGTTCGACAGCGACCGCGGTGTGGAGTTCTCGACGTACGCGACACCGACCATCATCGGCGAGATCAAGCGCTACTTCCGCGACAAGGGCTGGGCGATCCGCGTCCCCCGGCGGCTCCAGGAGCTGCGCATGCAGATCGGCGCCTCGACCGCCGAGCTCACCCAGGCCCTGGGCCGGTCGCCGACCCTGCGCGAGCTCTCCCAGGAGATCGGCTGCTCGGTGGAGGAGATCGTGGAGGGCATCGAGTCCAGCAACGCCTACTCGACGCTCAGCCTCGACTCCACCGACGACGGGGGCGACGACAACGGGGTGTCGATGCTCGCGTTCATGGGTCTCGACGACGAGGAGCTGGAGCAGATCGAGATCCGGGAGTCGATCAAGCCCCTGCTCGAGGCGCTGCCGACCCGCGAGAAGCGGATCCTGCTGCTCCGCTTCTTCAAGAACCGGACGCAGTCGGAGATCGCCGCCGAGATCGGGGTCAGCCAGATGCACGTCTCCCGGTTGCTGACCCGTACGCTCGCGCAGCTGCGGACGTCCCTCCAAGAAGGTGTCTGAGGACCGTGCCCGGCCTGCTACCAGGGGGCGTCGTCCTGGTCGTCGCCGTGGTCTCGGAGCGCGTCGACGCTGGCCGGGTGGAGCAGCCCGACCAGGACCACGACCGCGAACACGCCCAGCACCACCGAGAGCCAGGTGGTGCGCCCGCCGATGAAGTTCCAGGCCAGTCCCAGGGCCAGCACCTGGGTCACGACGAGCGGACTGCGGGCCCAGCTGCGGCCGCGGACGACGTACCACGCGCAGGCGATCAGCACGGCGCCGAGGAACAGGAAGAACACCGACGTGGTGACCCCCATCGCGGCCCGTTCGGCGTGGATGTCGGCGGCCAGCAGCGCGCCGTACGCGAGCACGAGCAGGCCCTCGACCGCCGCGAGGCTGGAGGCGGCCACGAGCGGTGCGGGCCGCGGACGGCCCTGGGAGTCGTGCACGGAGGTCAGCGTACGGTGGTCGGTTCGGGGTACCGCTGGGTGGACGCGGGGTCGACTGCGGCCGGGCCTGTGACAAAACTGACCAGCGAAAAGGGTTGTCTCCCGATGCAATCCTTGCCACTGTGGAGTGCGCGCTCGTGAATGGATTCACATCCGCGCGCCCTGATGTTTGGACCCCCTGAGAGAGAGTTCTACGAAAGCCATGGATTGGCGCGACCGCTCTGCCTGCCTCGACGAGGACCCGGAGCTGTTCTTCCCGATCGGCAACACCGGACCGGCCATCCTCCAGATCGAGGAGGCCAAGCAGGTGTGCCGACGCTGTGAGGTGCGCGAACAGTGTCTCCAGTGGGCGCTGGAGGCCGGTCAGGACCATGGAGTCTGGGGCGGTCTGAGCGAGGACGAGCGGCGAGCGCTGAAGCGCCGCAGCTCGCGCGCCCGGGTCCGCACCGCCTGAGCCGGCTGGGCCGTCACGCACCATCCAGGGGTACGTCGACCACGGCACGCGCACCCCGGTCGGGTCCGGCCCTGAGCTCGAGCAGCCCGCCGAGCTCCGACTCGACCAGCGTGCGGACGATCGACAGCCCGAGGTTGACCGACTCGTCGAGGTCGAAGTCGCCCGGCAGGCCGACCCCGTCGTCATCGACGGTCACCCGCAGGCGGCCGGCGAGGCGCTCCGGGCCGACGGTGATGGTGCCGGCCGCCCGGTCGGGGTAGCCGTGCTCCACGGCGTTCTGCAGGAGCTCGGTGAGCACCATCGCCAGCGCCGTCGCCGTCTCGTTGACCAGCAGCCCGAACGACCCCTCCCGGCGTACGACGGGCCGGTCGCCGTGGCCGTCGGGGCCGGCGCCCACGTCGGTCACCATCGCCCCGAGCCGGTCTGAGATCTCGTCGAACGCGACTTCGTCGAGCACCTCCTGACTCAGCGTCTCGTGCACGATCGCGATCGAGCCGACCCGGCGTACCGCCTCCTCGAGCGCACCCCGCGCCTCCGCGGAGCCGATCCGACGGGCTTGCAGCCGAAGCAGTGCGGCGACGGTCTGCAGGTTGTTCTTCACCCGATGGTGGATCTCGCGGATCGTGGCGTCCTTGGTGACCAGCTCGCGGTCGCGGCGTCGCAGGTCGGTCACGTCGCGGACCAGGACCAGCGCCCCGACGTGATCCCCGTGCGAGCGGAGCGGGATCGACCGCACGATCAGCGAGACCTGCTCGTCGCCGACCTCGGTGTCCAGGTGGGCGCGACCGCCGAGCACGGCGCTCAGCGTCTCCTCGTCGGGACGCCGCCGCGGTGGCACCAGCTCGCGGGTGACCTCGGCGAGCTGGTGCCCCTCGAGGTCGCCCGACCACCCGAGTCGGCGGTACACCGACAGCGCGTTCGGGCTGGCGTAGGTGACGCGGCCCCGGTCGTCGACCCGCACGAAACCGTCGCCGACGCGGGGCGAGTCGGCGTGGTCGCTGCGCTGGCCCTCCGCCGGGAAGTCGCCCGACGCGATCATCGCGGTGAGGTCGGCCGCGGTCTGCAGGTAGGAGAGCTCGAGCCTGCTCGGGGTGCGGACGCCGAGCAGGTTGGTGTTGCGGGCGATCACCGCGATCACCCGGCCGTCCCACGGCACCGGGATGGTCTCGACGCGCACCGGGACGTCGTCGCGCCACTCAGGGTCGCCCTCACGGACCAGCCGGGCGTCGGCGTACGCCCGGTCGAGCATCGGTCGTCGACCCACCGGGACGAAGCTGCCCACGACGTCGTCGACGTACGCCGTGGGCCCGGTCGTCGGACGCTTCTGGGCGGCCGCCCAGAACCCTTCCCCACCGCGGTCGGGCAGCCAGAGGACCAGGTCGGCGAACGACAGGTCCGCGATGATCTGCCAGTCGGCCATCAGCCGCTGGAGCACGCTCACGTCGTCCTCGTGGAGGTCGGTGTGGCTGTGGACCAGCTCCAGCAGGGACGGCACCGGCCCAGCGTAGGCGGGCCTCCGGCTGGCAGGATGTGAGCCATGTCGACGGCGTACTGGCAACAGGTCCGGTCCGCCGAGATGAAGGTCCCCACCGACCGACCGCTGGCCGACCTGACCGCCGAGCTGACCACACTGCTGGGCTCCACCGACCCCGTCGATCGCGACGAGATCGCCTACCCCATCCTGGCCACCTGGATCAGCGAGGGTGTGTACGACGACCTGCTGGCCGGGCTGGGAGACGGGATGGCCGCCGGTCTCACGCAGGGGCTCGGCGAGGCCGACACGGACTCGGTCTTCCGCCGCAGCTTCTCCGCCCTCGTGCTGGCGGAGTGCATCCGGCGGGACAACACCGAGGCGCGACTGCCGGCGGCCAAGCTCCTCGAGTGGGGGGACCGGGTCGCCGGGTGGCTGGTGCGCGAGCGGGACGTGCGCGGGTTCGTGCCGGGCCACGGCTGGGCGCACGCCGTCGCCCACGGCGCCGATGCGATCGGCGCTCTCGCCGACTCCCCGCACTTCGGGCTGACCGAGCTCACGGTGCTGCTCGACGTGGTCGCCGACCGGGTGGTGCTGGAGACACCGACGCCGCTGTCCAGCGGCGAGCCCGACCGTCTGGCCCTGGCCACGATGGGGATCATGCGCCGGCGCCTGGTGCCGTTGCGGATCATCGAGCCGTGGCTCGCGCGGTTGACCGCGGCCGCCACCGGCACGGGCCCGCCCGGCCAGGATCCCTACCGCACCACCGGCACGCCCGAGGCGTTCCTGCGGGCGCTCCACATCCAGGTCGCCCTGGCACCCGAGCCGATCGACGTCCGTGCCGACCTGCTGCTGGAGCTCGTCGGCGCCCTGCGCACCACGAACGCGGCGTACCTCCGCGCCGGCGCGTGATCCTGCTCTCGACCCGGCCGACCGCAGGTGACCGGTCGGTAACGTGCCTTTCATGAGCCAACCCCAGTCCTCCGGCCAGTCCACGGGCCCGACCACCGGCCACGCCGGCGAGCTCGCCGTCGCCGTCGCTAGCGCGCACGGCGTGAAGACGCTGTTCACGCTGTCCGGCGCCCACGTGTTCCCGATGTACGACGGGGCCGTCAAGGCGGAGCCGCCGATGCGGATCCTCGACGTGCGCCACGAGCAGACCGCCGCGTTCGCCGCCGAGGCCACCGGCAAGCTGACCCGGGTGCCCGGCCTCGCCGTCCTGACAGCCGGGCCGGGCGTGACCAACGGCGTCAGCGCCGTCGCCCAGGCCCAGTTCGCCGGGTCACCCATGGTCGTCGTCGGGGGCCGCGCACCGCAGAACCGCTGGGGCAGCGGCAGTCTCCAGGAGCTCGACCAACCCCCGATCCTGGCCTCGATCACCAAGCACGCGCGGACGATCCCGACCGCGTCCGAGGTGACCGGCGGGTTCGACGAGGCGTTCCGGCTGGCCGGCTCGCCCCACCGCGGCCCGGTGTTCGTCGACGTACCGATGGACGAGTTCTTCAACCAGGCGACGGCGCGGATCCCCGACGGCGCGCGCGAGCGGGGTGCCGACCCCGACACCGACGCGATCGAGCGGATCGCCCGGCTGCTCGGCGACGCGCAGCGGCCGGTGCTGGTCCTCGGCACCGACGTCTGGGCCGACGGAGCCGAGCACGCCGCGCTCGAGCTGGTCGAGGCGGTCGGGGTGCCGACGATCACCAACGGCATGGGCCGCGGCGTCGTACCGGGCGGTCACCCGCTCCTGGTCACCAAGGCGCGCGGCAAGGCGCTCAACGGCGCCGACCTGGTCGTCGTGGTCGGGACCCCACTGGACTTCCGGCTCGGGTACGGCGTCTTCGGCGGCAAGGACGACATCGAGCCGGCCCGCGTCGTACACGTGGCCGACTCGCCCGGACAGCTGTCCGAGCACGCCACGCTCGCCGACTCCGTCTCCGGCGACCTGACGTCGGTGCTGCGCAGCCTTGCGACCGCGCTCGAGCACACCGACCTGTCGGCATGGAAGGCGTGGGTCGAGGACCTGCAGGCGGCGGTCCACGAGGCCTCCGCGCGCGACGCCGAGCTCCTCCGCGCCGAGGCCGACCCCATCCACCCGGCCCGCATCTACGGCGAGCTGCTCCCGCGGCTCGCCGACGACGCGGTCGTGATCGGCGACGGCGGCGACTTCGTCAGCTTCGCCGGGAAGTACGTCGAGCCCAAGCGTCCCGGGGGCTGGCTCGACCCCGGCCCCTACGGCTGCCTCGGCGCCGGTCTCGGCGCCTCGATCGCGGCCCGGCTCGCCCGGCCGTCGGCGCAGGTGGTGCTGCTGCTCGGTGACGGCGCCGCCGGCTTCTCGCTGATGGACGTCGACACGCTGGTGCGACACGACCTGCCGGTGGTGATGGTGATGGGCAACAACTCCGCGTGGGGGCTGGAGAAGGGCCCGATGCAGATGATCTACGGGTACGACGTGGCGGCCGACCTGGCGCGGCAGACCCGGTACGACGAGGTGGTCCGCGCACTCGGTGGTGCCGGGGAGATCGTCACCGACCCCACCCTGATCGGGCCCGCCCTCGACCGCGCCTTCGCCGCGAACACGCCGTACCTCGTCAACGTGATCACGGACGTGAAGGCGGCGTACCCGCGCAGCACGTTCGGGGTGTGATGCAGCTTCGTCGCGCCCTCCCCCAGGACCTCGCCGCGGTCGGCGAGGTCACCGTCGCGGCGTACGCGGAGTTCGGCGACGGCAACCCGGACGCCTATGTCGAGCACCTCCGTGGCGCCGACCGACGCGATCGCGAGGCGGAGCTGTGGGTGGCGACGCCCGACGACTCCGACGACATCCTCGGCACCGTCACCATCTGCCCGGAGGGCTCCGCCTGGCGTGAGATCGCCAAGCCCGGCGAGGGTGAGTTCCGGATGCTCGCCGTGGCACCCGCCGCTCGCGGCCGCGGCGTCGGTGCCGCCCTGGTGGGGCTCGTCGTCGACCGCTTCCGGAGCGACGGCGCACCGGCGATCGCGATGTCGACGCTGCCCGAGATGCGGTCGGCCCACCGCATCTACGAAGCGGCCGGCTTCGTACGAGCACCGGAGCTCGACTGGTCGCCCACGGAGACGGTGCACCTGATCGCCTACCGACTGGAGCTGGCGTGACCAGCACGCTGAGCTTCACCGTCACCGACGACGACACGGCCGCCGTGCTCGGCTCCGGCAGTCTGCCGGTCCTCGGTACGCCGCGACTGCTGGCCTGGTGCGAGGCCGCGACCTGCGCAGCGATCGAGCCGGAGCTCGGTGACGGCGAGACCTCGGTCGGCACCCGGGTCGAGCTCGAGCACACCCGTGGCAGCCGGGTCGGCGTACGTCTCGAGGTGACGGCGTCCTCCGTGCACCGCGACGGGCGACTCCATCGGTTCAGCGTGCTCGCCCGGGAGGCCGGCGGCGGCCCGGTCGTCGGGACGGCCGAGATCACGCGCGTGGTCGTCGACGCCGAGCGGTTCCTCGGTCGACTGTGAGCCCCCACA
>JAICSC010000294.1 GCA_025937085.1 Nocardioides sp. | reverse complement strand
GTGCCGGACGGTCCGTACAGCACGACGGCGTCGCCGGTCTCCGGGTCGGCGACCGCGCAGGCGTGGAACATGACCAGGTCCTGACGACGCTCCGTCACCGCGACCCTGGTCACCATCGGGCTCAGCCGGTCCATCAGGGTCGGCAGGTCGTGGGCGAACAGCGAGCTCGACGCGGCGGCGTCCGCGAGCGCGTCGGGGTCCTCCTCGAGCAGCACCGTGAGCCGGTGGACGTCGCCGTCCGCGTCGTCGTACGCCGTCTCCACCGCGCACCAGTCCCACGCCGCAGAGAGCGCCTCGGCGAGGTCCGAGGCCCCGGATCCGACGCAGCTGACCTCGAAGCGGACTTCCAGAGCTTCCAGACGCACGCAGTGCGGATCACCTACGCTGGAACCTCGCACCGGGGGAGTGTAGAACCCGCGGAACCCGCGGGGAGGAGCCGTTCATGGAATTGAAGGACTACGTGCGCATCGTGCTCGCGCACTGGCTCGGCGTCCTCCTCCTCGCCGTCGCCGGGGTGGCCGGCGCGGTCGCCTACAACGTGACCCAGCCGAAGGTGTACGAGGCCACGGCAACCGGTTACGTCACCGCGGGCGCCTCCAACAACACCTCCGAGGCCACCCTCGCCGACTCGCTCGCGAAGGCCAAGGTCACGTCGTACGTCGCCGTCGCGACCAGTACCAAGGTCGCGGACCGGGTGATCTCGACCCTCGGCCTCCAGACCTCGCCCGCCGTGCTGATCGGCGACATCAAGGTCGGTCAGCCCACCGGGACCGTCCTGCTGAACATCAGCGCCCGTGACGGCGACCCGGCGCAGGCCCAGCGCCTCGCCGACGCCTGGGTGACGGCGCTGGCCGCCGAGATCAAGACCCTCGACACCGGCGGGCAGTCCACGACGTCGTCGGGCAGTGCCGGCACCGACGGCCTGCACATCGAGACGCTCTCCCAGGCGTCGCCCGGCTCCCTCGTGCTGCCGCGGACGAAGCTGAACCTCCTGGCCGGGCTCGTGCTGGGGCTGCTGCTCGGCCTGGCGTACGCGCTGGTCCGCCACCAGTTCGACCGCCGCCTGCGCTCGACCGAGGAGGTCCAGAAGCGGTTCGGGATCCCGGTGATCGGGACCATCCCGACGTCGTCGCAGATGCGGCACCAGGTCGGCGGAGCCCTCGCGCTCGCGGTCACCGGCACGGCCGAGTCGAGCTCCGCCAGCACCGCGGAGGGGTTCCGCAAGCTGCGCACCAACCTCGCGTACATGGACGTCGACCAGCCCCCGCGGGTGATCGTCGTGACCAGCCCCAAGCAGTCCGACGGGAAGTCGACGGTCGCCGCCAACCTCGCCGCCGCGATCGCGATCGGCGGCCAGCCGGTCACCCTGATCGACGGGGACCTCCGGCGTCCCACCGTGGCCGGTTCGCTGTCGCTGGTCGACGGCGCCGGGCTCACCGACGTACTCGTCGGCCGGGTCAAGCCGGCCGAGGTGATGCAGGACCACCCCGACGTACCCGGTCTCCAGGTCCTGGCGTCGGGGGCGATCCCGCCGAACCCGAGCGAGCTCCTCGGCTCCAACGCGATGCGGACGCTGATCGGTGAGCTGGCCCAGGACGCGATGGTGATCATCGACGCCCCGCCCCTGCTGCCGGTGACCGACGCGGCGGTCCTGACCCGGTCCGCCGACGGGGCGATCGTGGTGGTCTCCCACCGAGCGACCCTCGACAGCGAGCTGGCTGCGTCGTTGGCCCACATCACGGCGGTGCACGGCCGCACCCTCGGGATCGTCTTCAACCGGATGCGCCGGACCGCGGCGAGTGGCTTCTACGGCGGCGACTACTACCGCTACGAGTACAAGCCGGAGACCAACCGCCGCCGGATCATTCCCCGGCGGCAGAAGGAGAAGACCGGTTCCACCGCCTGAGCGCTGCCTGGGCGCTGCCTGGGCCGGGCCTGGGCGCTGTCGGGGCGCTGGCTATCGGCGTACGCCGATCAGCTCGCGCGCCTGGTCGGGCGTGAACGGGGTGCGCTGGGCCAGGGCCCCGATCGCGACCGCCCGCTCCACGAGCTGGGCGTTGGACTCCACCGGCACGCCCTTGGCGATCGTCAGCACGTCTTCCATCCCGACCCGGAGATGTCCCCCCTTGGAGAGGCTGGCCAGGATCACGCTGAGCGTCGAGCGGCCGATGCCGGTGGCCGACCAGCTGGTGGTCTCGGGCGGCAGGTCGTGGACGGCGGCGACGAGCGCGTCCGTCGTACCGTTCATCCCGCCGGGCACACCCATCACCAGGTCGACGTGGACCTTGCCGCCGGCCGGCAGGCCGTACTTGTCGAGGAGCCGGCGCATCGCGTGGACCTGGCCGAGGTCGAACAGCTCGAACTCCGGCACCACGCCGCGCTCCTGGCTGAGCTGGTAGAGGTCGCAGACGAACGGCCAGGGGTTGGAGAACACGTCGTCGCCGAAGTTCGTCGTACCCATGGTCAGGCTGCACGAGTCCGGCTCGGCGTCGAGCACCTTGAAGCGCTGGTCGAGTGGGTCGTGGACGCTGCCGCCGGTCGAGAGCTGGACGATCAGGTCGCTCGAGTCGCGGACCGCCGACACCCACTCGCGGAGCAGCGCGAGGTCGAGGGTCGGCTGGTGGTCACGGTCGCGGACGTGGAGATGGATCATCGACGCGCCGGCCGCCTGGCAGGCCTTCGCGGTCTCGGCGATGGCCTCGGGCGTGGTCGGCAGGTGCGGGACGTCGGCCTTGGCGGTCTCGGCGCCGGTCGGCGCGACGGTGACCAGCAGGCCGTTGGCGGGGACGCTCACGCGTCCCATCCTGTCAGAGGTGCCGGGTCAGCCCCGGTCGTAGGCCCTGTCGTAGGCCCGGTTCAGCTGCAGGTGGTCGATCAGGCGCATGATCGCGGTCACGAGCACGAAGCCGACCGCCACGATCACCATTCCGGACATGGTGCCTCCCCTTGCCATTGCCGTGTAGCCGTGTTCCCCAGGCCCCCAGGCCTACAACGAAATCCGCTTCCGTCGATGCGATAACACTGACGCATTTCGAAGTCTCGGCCCAGGAAGTGCGCGAAATTGACTGCGGACAGGCAAAGAGTTGACCTGAGAGGTGGCAACTCTCGGGGTCTGCCGGTGGGCCGCCGTGCGTTCCCGGGGCCTCGATCGGCGGCGGCGTACACACGGAAGAATGCGCCCATGCGCGCGGTCGTCCAACGGGTCTCCTCCGCCTCGGTCACCGTCGACGGCTCCGTCGTCGGGGCGCTCTCGTCGGCCGGGCTGCTGGTCTACCTCGGGGTCACCCACAGCGACGGGCCGGCCGAGGTGGACTGGATGGCCCGCAAGATCTGGACGGTGCGGATCCTCCCCGACGAGCAGTCCGCCTCCGACGTGGGCGCTCCCCTGCTGGTCGTCTCCCAGTTCACGCTGTACGGCGACGCCCGGAAGGGTCGTCGTCCCACCTGGGAGGCGGCGGCGCCCGGACCGGTCTCCGAGCCGTTGTACGACGCGGTCTGCTCCGCCCTCGCCGACCTCGGCGCCCACGTCGAGCGCGGTGTCTTCGGTGCCCGGATGCAGGTCGCGTCGGTCAACGAGGGCCCGTTCACGGTGCTCCTCGAACGCTGAGCCCCACGACAGTTGCCGCCGAAGTGGGAGTTCTCCCGTGCCGAAGTGGGAGAATTCCGCTACGCGTGCAGGTCGGCCGCGGAGAAGTCCCACCTCGGCCGCGGAGAATCCCCACCTGGGCCGCGGAGAAGTCCCACCTGGGCCGCGGAGAAGTCCCACCTGGGCCGCGGAGAAGTCCCACCTGGGCCGCGGAGAAGTCCCACTTCGGCTCAGAGGGCGATCGTGACCTCGGAGACCGTGCCGACCGCGGCGCTCACCCGGCGGTCCACCGTCTCCGCCCGGGGAGCGAGCGTGCGTAACGTCCATTCCCCGTTGGCGGCGAAGAAGCGGAAGTGCCCCGTCGCCGAGGTCGGGACCTCGGCGGTGAACTCACCGGTGCGGTCGAGCAGGCGTACGTAGGCGTTGGGCACCGGCTCGCCGTCGCGCACGACCTGGCCCTGGACCACGGCCTCCTTCGCGACGTCGACCCCGTCCAGCGACAGCCCTCCTGCCGTCGCTCCGCACATCAGGCGTCACTCCCGGGATCGGCAGCGCCGGGCTCGTCACCGAGGACGACCGGTACGCCGACCAGCGACCCGTACTCGGTCCACGAGCCGTCGTAGTTCTTCACGTTCTGCTGGCCGAGCAGCTCCTTGAGCACGAACCACGTGTGCGACGAGCGCTCGCCGATCCGGCAGTAGGCGATCGTGTCCTTGCCCCAGTCGACGCCGGCCGCGGTGTACAGCGCCTTGAGTTCCTCGTCGGACTTGAACGTCCCGTCGTCGTTGGCCGCCTTGCTCCACGGCACGTTCGACGCCGTGGGGATGTGGCCTGCGCGCTGGGCCTGCTCCTGCGGAAGGTGGGCCGGGGCCATCAGCCGACCGGCGTACTCGTCGGGCGAGCGGACGTCGACCAGGTTCTTCACGCCGATCGCCTCGACGACCTCGTCGCGGAAGGCCCGGATGGAC
>JAICSC010000069.1 GCA_025937085.1 Nocardioides sp. | reverse complement strand
CCGCCCGACCGGCGCGACGTACCCGACCGAGGATGGGAGCTGCCACGTGTACGGACTCACGCCGGAGGATCTCGAGCTGCAGGCCCGCGCCCGTGGCTTCGCCGACGAGCTGATCCTGCACGAGCAGTACGCCGAGGAGCACGGCGGCGAGCTGCGCCCCGAGGTCGAGAAGCGGCTCGAGGCCCGAGCCGTCGAGCTGGGTCTGACGGCGACGAACATCCCCGTGGAGCTGGGCGGGCGGGGGTGCAGCACGCTCCAGCAGGTGCTCGTCCAGGAGCAGGGCGGTCGCGTCACCAACGCACTGGCCTGGTGTCTCACCACGCCGCCGGGCTGGTGGGCGCCGGTCGCCAACGACCACCAGCGCGAGACCTACCTGATCCCGACGGTCGAGGGTCGGCGCGAGGGCTGTTACGCCATCACCGAGGAGTACGCCGGCTCCGACCTCTCCGACCTGAAGGCGACGGCGACCCGGGACGGCGACGAGTACGTGCTGAACGGGGAGAAGTGGCACGTGACGTCGTTCAACAGGTGCGACCACGTCTTCTTCCAAGGTGTTCTCACCGAGGGTCGGTACGCCGGCCGGCAGGCGATGTTCGTCGTGGACAACGACACCCCGGGCATCCGGGTGGTGCGGACGCCGGCGTACTCCCACACCTTCGCCCACCACCACCCGATCCTCGCGTTCGAGGACGTCCGGGTCCCGGTGTCGCAGCTGATCGGGTCCGAGGCCGACGGGATGTCCTTCGTCTACGAGTGGTTCCGCTATGAGCGGCTGATGATCGCTGCGCGCTGCCTCGGCGCTGCCGAGCGGCTCGTCGACGAGATGCAGGCGTTCGCGGCACAGCGCCGGGTCGGCGACGAGTACCTCGTGGACAAGCAGCTGGTGCAGGGCATGCTCGCCGACAGCCTGACCGAGCTGTTCGCGGCGCGGGCGATGACCTACGAGGTGGCGCGCTCGCTGGACGGGCCATCGGGTGGAGCCGACCTCAAGGTCGCGCACGCCCAGTGCTCGATGGTCAAGCTGTACGTCAGCGAGATGGCGAACCGGGTGGCCGACCGCGCCGTGCAGGTCTTCGGCGGGCGGGGATACATGCGCGAGAACGTCGCCGAGCGCTTCTACCGCGAGCTGCGCGTGGAACGGATCTGGGAGGGCGCCAGCGAGGTCCAGCGCGCGATCATCGCCACCCAGCTCGGCAAGCGGGGGCGGGCAGCACTCGTCTGAGCCCGGCCTACGGCCCTGTGGTTGGCTGGCACCGTGAGTGGAGTACCCGAGGCCTGGGCCGGGCTCGTCGACGACGCCGCGATCTTCCCACCCGGCGACGTGCCGCTGCCCGACGCGGTCGCGGCGTACACGCAGCGGCGGGACGAGTGGTACGCCGGCCTCGTCGGGCCGCTCGTGGTCCGCGACACCGACCTCCCCGGCGTACCGGCGGAGCTGCCCGTCTCGGTGGTTCTCACCGGCGGGGCAGGAGCGGTGGCCGGCGTCGCCACGTTCGCGGAGAGGAAGGGCCATCGGTTGGTCGCCCTCGAGACGGCCGTCCGGGACCTCGACGACCTGGCCGGCAACGTCCGGCGGATCACCGCCGCCGTCGACGCCGCCCGCGACAACGGCGGGCTCGACGGCACCGAGGTGTACGTCGAGCTGCCACAGGCCGACCCGACCCCCGACTGGCTGGCCGCGGCGGATGCGGTCGCCGAGGCGGAGCACCACCTCAAGTTCCGCACCGGAGGCGTCGAGGCCCACCTCTTCCCTTCAGCGTCCACCGTCGCGGCGTGGATCGACGCGGCGCTCGACCGGGAGACGTCGTACAAGTGCACCGCCGGCCTCCACCACGCAGTTCGGCACCGCGACCACGAGACGGGCTTCGAGCACCTCGGCTTCCTCAACGTCCTGCTCGCCACCCGCGTCGCCTTCGACGGCGGCAGCCGGGAGGAGGTCGCGCAGGTGCTCGACGACCACTACGCCAACGACCTGGTGGCGATGGCGCGTCAGAGCGACCTGGTCAGCGCCCGCCGCTGGTTCGCGTCGTACGGGTCGTGCAGCGTCATCGAGCCGCTCGAGGAGCTGGTCGGGCTGGGCCTGCTCGAGGGCCCGGTCGAGGCACCCCATGAGTGACGGGTTCGGGCTCGACCACCTGCCGTACGGCGTGTTCACGACCCGGGCCTCGGCGCCGCGCGTCGGGGTGCGCTTCGCCGACAGGGTCGTCGACGTCGCGTCCGTCCGACCGGAGCTCGACCGGCCGACGCTGAACGACTTCATGGCGCTCGGGCCCGAAGTCTGGTCGCAGACGCGCACCGAGATCGCCGGGCTCGTCGAGTCGGACACACTGCCGTCGTACGCCGTCGACGACGTCACGCTGCAGCTGCCCTTCGCCGTCGGCGACTACGTCGACTTCTACGCCTCGCTCGAGCACGCCTCCAACCTCGGCCGGATCTTCCGGCCCGACCAGGAGCCGCTGCTGCCCAACTGGAGACACCTCCCGGTCGGGTACCACGGAAGGTCCGGCACGGTCGTCGTCAGCGGGACGCCGGTGGTCCGGCCCTGCGGCCAGCGCAAGGCACCGACGGACGACGCCCCCGTCTTCGGGCCGAGCCGGCGCCTCGACATCGAGACAGAGCTGGGCTTCGTGATCGGAGTGGGCTCGGAGCTCGGCGACCGGATCGGCGTCGACGAGTTCGCGCAGCACGTCTTCGGCGTGGTCGGCGTCAACGACTGGAGCGCCCGCGACATCCAGTCGTGGGAGTACGTCCCGCTCGGCCCGTTCCTCGGCAAGTCGTTCGCGACCTCGGTCAGCGCCTGGGTCACCCCGCTGGCTGCGCTGGCGGCCGCGCGGGCCGACCTGCCGGCCCAGGACCCGGCCCCGCTCCCGTACCTCAGCGGCACCGAGGGGTGGGCGCTCGACATCGATATCGAGGTGGTGCTGAACGGCGAGGTGGTCAGCCGCCCGCCGTACCGCGGGATGTACTGGTCGCCCGCCCAGATGCTCGCCCACCTCACCGTGAACGGCGCGAGCACCCGCACCGGCGACCTGTTCGCCTCCGGGACGATCAGCGGTGCCGAGCCGGAGACCCGCGGCTCCTTCCTGGAGCTCAGCTGGGGCGGGAAGGAGCCGTTCGCCGGCGGGCACACCTTCCTCGAGGACGGCGACGAGGTCGTGCTGCGGTACGGCGCGCCGGGCGCGGGTGGCGGCCGCATCACGCTCGGCGAGGTGGCCGGACGGATCGACCCGGCCCGGGAGTAGGCACAGTGGCCCACGCCGGTGAGTCACGTGGCCCGAAAGGGACCGTCGGACAGAGCCGTCCCGGGTGACGACTCAGGCGGGTTGGTTCGGCAGGGATTCTCGTCCCCGGATTGGGGAGGCGGCATGGGACACCGGGCAGGGATGCACACCGGCATGCTGTTACTAGCCGGCTACTTCGTCCTGGCCGGCTGTGGCGGGCATGAAAGCCGCTCCTGAAAGTCGCACTCCGAGTCCGGACCCTGCCCGGACCCCGCCACTCACCCCTGGGTGGGGTTCACAAAAGGCCCGGACGAGGCCAGGATCGTCGGTGGCCCTTACCCGGGCCCCCGGCACCAGCCCTCACTGGAGCCGACACATCTCGGAGGTTCGCCCATGCCCTCACGCAGGTTCGGGAAGTCACTGGCGATCGGAGTCGCCGTCGTCGTCGTGGGAGGGGGTGCGCTCGCCGCCGTCGGCACGGAACGTCTCCACGAGAAGGTCTTCGGCGAGGACGGGCACGAGTCCGTCTCCGAGTTCGCCCACGAGCACCACGGCATCAACATGCACTCGCAAGCCGTCGCGACGGTGATGGAGAAGCTCGAAGGAGGCGGCGAGGAGGCGCTCGGCCCCAACCAGATGCGGTACGACGACAACGCGTTCCCGCGCAGCGCCATCGCGGCACCCCAGGTCAACCACGCGTTCTCCGCCTTCACCGCCGCCGACGCCCGCAAGGGCAGGACCGGCGTCGGCACCTGGCAGCCCGTCCCCAATGACGACGGCACGGTCCCCGGACCCGTCACCTACACCGGCAACCCCACCCACGTGTCGGGGCGGACGACCGCGATCGCGGTGGCGCCCGACGGGAAGACGGTCTACCTCGGCACCGCCGGCGGCGGTGTCTGGAAGACCGGCGACATCACCGCGGCCAAGCCGACCTGGAAGCCGATCGGCGACTCGATCCCCAGCCAGGCGATCGGCAGCCTGACGCTCTCGCACGGCACTCTGTACGTCGGCACCGGCGAGGCCAACGGGTCCTCGGACAACGAGGCCGGGATGGGGCTGTTCAAGTCGACCGACGGCGGGCAGACCTTCAACGAGGTGGACGGGTTCCACCAGTACTCCAAGGACCGCAGCATCTCCTCGGTCGCGGTGGACCCCACCGACAGCCAGCACCTCCTGGTCGGCACGATGCTCGGCCGGCACGGCTCCTCGTCGGTCAACGGCGGTCGGATGACGCCTCCGGGCGCCGCGCCGCTCGGCCTCTACGAGACCAAGGACGGCGGCGCCACTTGGACCCAGGTCATCGACGAGCCCCAGGACCCGGTCGACGGCTCCTCGGCCAACGGCAACGACTTCTTCCGGGGCGGCGTGACCAAGGTGGAGTTCGACCCCAACGACCCGTCCACGACGTACGCCTCGGTCAGCGACTACGGGCTGTACCGGCGCGAGGCCGGCGACTCGTCGTACTCGCGGATCTACTCGATCAAGACCCCCGGCGCCGCGGCCACGTCGTCGTCGAGCCGGATCGAGTTCGACGCCACGAACGCCGGTGGGAAGACGCGGATCTACCTGGGCGACGCGACGTTCTACAACAACTCGGTCGCGGGCTTCCTGCGGACCGACGACGCCGCCACGGCCACGCCGACCTGGACGACGCTGAGCAGCACGAGCAAGTCGTCGACGGGCTACGACAGCTACAACTTCTGCCAGGGACAGTGCTACTACGACATGGTCGTCGCGACCCCGGCCGGCCAACCGGACACGGTGGTCCTCTCGGGCTCGATGAACTACGACGAGATCTTCACCGCCCACCAGCCGTCCAACGGGCGGGCGATCATCCGGTCGACGAACGCCGGCGAGTCGTTCACCGACATGACCAACGACGTCGCGAACAACGGCCTCCACCCCGACCAGCACGCGCTGGCCTTCATCCCCGGTCACCCCGAACAGTGGGTGCTCGGTGACGACGGCGGCACGGCGGTCGAGTCCGGACCGTTCGTGGACAAGTCGGCCGACTGCGCGGGCCGCGGCCTGAGCAGCCAGGACCTCGCCAACTGCCAGCGTTGGCTGTCGGCGATCCCGACGACCAACCGCGAGGTGAACTCCGGCCTGCAGACGCTGCAGTTCCAGTCGATGACGGTGCAGGGCAACGTGATCCAAGGTGGCACTCAGGACAACGGCTCGTGGGAGTCGGACTACCCGGGCGGTCCGGCCGAGACTGTCGGGGGTGACGGCGGGAACAGCTACATCGACCCGGCGAACACGCAGATCCGGATGCACACCTACTACAGCCCGCAGGTCGACGTGACCTTCAAGGGCTCCGACCCGACCGGTTGGGACTGGGTGGCCGACCCGCTGCTGGGCAGCGGCGAGGCGTCGTCGTTCTACATCCCGGTGGATGGCGACCAGACAGCGCCCGGCACGGTCTACACCGGCCTGCAGCACATCTGGCGGACCACCGACAACGGCGGCGACCGGGCCACGCTCGACCAGCACTGCAACGAGTTCACCGGTGACTTCACGATCACCTGTGGCGACTGGCAGAAGCTGGGCGGGAGCAGCCTGAACGGTCCCGGCGACCTGTCCGGCACGGCGTACGGCACCGACTACGCGGGCGCGGGCAACTACGTCGTGTACCAGGCCCACGCGCAGCGGAAGACGGACATCCTCTGGGCGGCGACCCGTCGCGGGCGGCTGTTCATCTCCACCAACGCCAACGCGTCCGACCCGTCGAGCGTGACCTTCACGCGGCTCGACCAGACGGCCGTGGGCGGGGCTCTGCCGACGCGGTTCATCTCCGGGATCAGCCTCGACCCGAAGAACCCGTACCACGCGGTGGTCTCCTACAGCGGCTACTCGGCGTACGCCGCCGGTGGGCACCTGTACGACGTCACCTACGACCCGGCCACGAAGAAGGTCATGGCCACGGACATCTCCGCCGACCTCGGCGACCAGCCGCTGACCGCGGTGGCCTACGACTGGCGGACCGGCGCGATCTACGCGGCGACCGACTGGGGTGTCCTGGTGCAGCCGGCCGGCAGCAACCACTGGCTGGTCACGCCGGGGCTGCCGCAGGTGGCTGTCTACGGGCTGACCCTCGACAGCTCGGGCAAGCGGCTGTACGCCGCGACGCACGGGCGCGGGTGGTTCGTGGACCGGATCAGCTGAGCCGGCGACGGGGGCGTCGACGGAGACCGCGGAGGGACCGCGCCGTGCCTTCGGGCCAGTCGCGCGCTACTTCCGCGGTTTCCCGCCCGACTGACCTCGACCCGGGCTCGACCCGGCCGAGCGGCCTCACTACGTCACGGTTAGCCTCGCCCCGACGGCCGAGGAGGAGGCAACGACCGGATGCACGGACGCGTGGCGAGGACCGAGCGACTGACCCCGGGCATGGTCCGGGTGGTGCTGAGCGGAGGGGACCTGGACCACCTGGTGATGCCCGACGCGACCGACGCCTACGTCAACGTCGCGTTCCGGCCGGCGGGCGCGTCGTACGACGAGGTGTTCGAGCCGACGGACGTCCGTGAGGCCACTCCCCGGGAGGAGTGGCCGGCCCGGCGCCGGTACACCGTGCGCTCCTGGGACGCCACCGTCCGCGAGCTCACCCTCGACTTCGTCGTGCACGCCGACGAGGGCGTGGCCTCGCGATGGGCGCTGAACGCCGGAGCCGGCGACGTGCTGGTCTTCACCGGACCGAGCGGCGGCTACCGGCCCGACCCGGCAGCCCACTGGCACCTGATGGTCGGCGACGAGTCGGCGCTGCCTGCGATCGCTGCCTCGTTGGAGGCCCTGGCGTCCGATGAGCGGGTGGCCGTCCGGCTCGTCTGCGACGGACCCGAGCACGAGATCGACCTGGCCAGCCCGGCAGACGTCGACCTGGCCTGGCTGCACCGGCATGGCGACGAGCGCGACGAGTCGCTGCTGGTCGCCGCCGTCCAGGCACTCGACTTCGGGGGAACCGCGCCGTCCGGCTTCGTGCACGGCGAGGCCGACGAGATCCGCGGCGTACGCCGTCATCTGCTGGAGGAGCGCGGCCTCGCCCGGCGCGACCTCTCGTGCTCGCCGTACTGGCGGCGGACGATGACCGATGAGGCCTGGCGACGGATCAAGCGGGAGTACGTCGCGGCGATGGAGGCCGAGGCGATCGCCTCCTGACGCTGTCTGTCGGGAGTTGTCGGGAGGCGCGGGGTGTTGTCGGGGGTTGTCGGGAGGGGGTCAGACGCCTTCGCGCTCGTGGAAGCCGAGGTGGACGACCGCCTCGCCGCGCTTCATGGCGTCGACGACGCCGGGGTGCAGGCGGTGCAGGTGGGAGATGGCTTTCCGCCGGTAGCGCAGCACCTGCACCGCACCGAACGCCCAGAACACGAACTGGATCGACATCGCCACCCGGAAGTCGCCGAGGTCGTAGGCATCTACGCCGCCTCCACCGCTGTGCCAGTCGAGCAGGACACCGACCAGGCCCATGGTGACCAGGCTGGCCGAGAAGCCACCGATGTTGACGAAGCCGTTCGCCCGCCCGGACGCCTCGATCGGGACGAACGTGCGCGCCAGGTCGAACCCGACCATCGAGGCCGGTCCACCGGTGGCCATCAGACAGACCAGCACCACGAGCATCCAGACCGGTGCCGGTGTCGAACGCGCGAGGACGAGCGCCCACCCGAGGGCCATCGCAGCGACGATGCCGAGCACCATCCACGAGCGGTAGTAGGGGTAGCGGGAGACCAGGGTGCCCAGCACCGGCCCGCTGACCATGATCCAGGCGGTCATCACCATCAGCAGGGTGCTGGCCGTGCCGGACGACAGCCCCTCGCCACGGACCAGGAAGGGGTACCCCCAGAGGAGCGTGAAGACGGTCCCGCTGAACTGGGAGGCGAAGTGCGACCACATCCCCAGGCGGGTCCCCGGGTTGCCCCACACGAGTCTCAACGTCCGAGCCAATGCCCGCATCTTGACCCGCACGACCTCCTCGCGCGCGTACGGCGAGTCCTTGACGAACAGGGCGACCCCGACCATCCCGACGACCCCGAGCGTCGACGCGAGGGCGAACGACTTCGTCCACCCCAGACCGTGCAACGCCAGTGACAGCGGGGCGGCCGCGGCGATCGCGCCGAGCTGACCGAGCTGACCGGTCAGCTGGGTGATCACCGGGGCCTGACGGACCAGGAACCACAGCATCACCAGGCGGATCACGCTGACGAAGATCATCGCGTCCCCGGCCCCGACCAGTGCGCGCGCCAGCACGGCCAGCGGGAACGACGTCGCGACCGCGAAGACCACCTGACCCACCGTCATCAGGAACAGCCCGCTGACCAGCAGGATGCGCGAGCCGAAGCGGTCGAGGAGCACGCCGATCGGCACCTGCAACCCGGCGTACACCACCAGCTGGAGCACGGTGAAGAACGACAGCTGCGTCGCCGAGATGCCGAAGCGCTGCGTGGCCAGCAGGCCCGCGACCCCGAGCGAGCTCCGGTTGAAGACGGCGAGGACGTAGACGGCCAGGCCCACCGACCAGATGACCCAGGCCCGGCGCCTGCCGATGTCGTGGATCTGCTCGTGGATCTGCTCGGTCACCGGCCCATCATCCTGGATCATCCCGGACGGCACCGGTCGCAGATCACGTGATGGGGACCGTCCAGACCAGGGTGGTTCCACCGAGGTCGGGGACCTCGGCGATCACCATGGAACCGTTGCGCCGCTCGGCCCGCTCGCGCATGTTGTCGAGGCCGCTTCGGCGGCCGGTCTCTCGCACTCCGACGCCGTCGTCGCTGATGGTGACGGTCAGCCGGGTGGTGGTGGCGTGGATGCTGAGCGCGACCGTCGAGGCGGCCGCGTGGCGGGCCACGTTGACCAGCCCCTCGCGGACCACGGCGGTGACGTCCCTGACCACATCGGTGGTCCCCACCGAGTCGAGCGGGCCGTCCATGTCGACCCGCGGGTCGGTCGACAGTCCCGGACGGACGTCGGCCACGACGTCCATCACCGCCGCGCGTAGCCCACCCGGGACCGGGGGCTGGAGCTGGAAGATCGAGACGCGGATCTGCTTGATCGCATCGTCGAGGGTGTCGATCACGTCGTCCATCGCGGTGACCGCGGAGGCGTCCTCGAGACTGGCCGCGGTCGCCCGGACCAGGAGGCCGGCCGCGAACACCTGCTGGATCACGTGGTCGTGAAGGTCGCGCGCGATGCGGGCGCGGTCCTCGAGCAGGAGCACCCGATGCTGGTCGCGCCGGGCTTCGGCCAGCTCGAGGGCCACCGACGCGTGGTTGGCGAAGGTCGTCGCCATCTCGACGTCGACCTGCGTGAAGGGCCGACGGTTCGGCTCGCGCATCACGACGAGAGTGCCCCGCACCTCCTCGCGGCCGAGCAGTGGCAGCACCATCAACGGGCCGACCCGCATCTGGCCGGTCAGGTAGATCGTGCGGCCGTCGAGGAACGTCGTGTCCTCGGCGTCGGTCAGGCGTACCGGCTTGCCGCTGTCCAGCACGCGCTCGCTGAGAGTGCCGGAGGCGGCGTACCGAGCCCCTTCGATGCCGGTGGCCCCATCCCCCTCGGCCACCTCGACGAGCAGCTCGCCGTCGACCGGGACGACCACGCTGGTGAGGTCGGAGCCCGCCAGGGCGTGGACCCGACCCGCGATCAGGCTGAGCGCGCCCTCATCTCCTGCGAGCACCCGCCGAGTGACCTCCGTGGAAGCTGTCAGCCACTCCTGCCGCAGCCGCGCCTCCTCGAACAGGCGGGCGTTCTCGATCGCGACCCCTGCTGTGGCAGCCAGCGCCTGGACGACCTCCTCGTCCTGCCCCGTGAAGGGCTCCGCCTCGCTGCGTGCGAGGTAGAGGTTGCCGAACGCGTCGTCGCGGACGCGCACGGGTAGGCCGAGGAAGGCGCGCATCGGCGGGTGTCCCTCGGGGAACCCGGTCCAGCCGGGGTGCGTGGTGATGTCGTCGGCCCGGATCGTCCGTTGCTCCTCGACGACGAGGCCGAGCAAGCCGTGACGTTCCGGCATGCGGCCGATGGCCTCGACGCGACCGTCGTCCATACCGACGTGGACGAACTCCTCCAACGCGCCGTCCTCCCCGACGACCGCGAGAGCGCCGTAGTCCGCTCCGACGAGCTCGACGGCGGACTCCACGATCCGGCGCAGGACGATCTCGAGCTCGAGGTCGGTGACGATGGTGCGGTTGGCGTCGAGCAGTGCACGTAGCTGGTACGCCGCGACGTCCCCGTGATCCGCCACCTCCTGACCATAACCCCGTCGTCGCACGGAAGGCCGTCGTACGGCGAACGGTCAGCCCGGTTCCGCGACCTCGGTCTCGATCCGGCTCACCCGCGACTGGCGGCCGCACGACGCTCGATGCGCTCGGGTGCGGGCACGATCACCACCGGCACCGGTGAGTGGCGGACGCAGTACTCCGCGACCGAGCCCAGCACCTGGTGGCTGGCACTGCTCGGACTGCCGCTGCCGACCACCAGCATGGACGCCAGCTCGGCCCGGGAGATCAGCACGCGGCCCGCGTAGTCGTGCACGACGACGCGCCGGAGCTCGGGCACGCTCACCTGCCCCGCGAGGGAGCGGGCGACCACCTGGTCCTGCATGTGCTGGACACGCTCCCGCCCGTCGGCGAGCTCGTCGGAGTCGGGCGACCCGTCGTGGCCGCCTCCCAACCACGCGGTCACGACCTCGACCGCGCACGCGCGCTTCCACCCTTCGGCGAGGGCGAAGTCGAGGGCTGCCGCCGCACCGGCGCTCCCGTCGACGCCGACCACGATCACGCCGCCCCGGTCCCCCACGGCGCCAGAGTGACGCGGCCGGCGTACCTGCGCATCCGGCCATCGGCCCGGATGCGCGGGACGTTCGTCCCGAGGTCCGTTGACCGCCGACCCTGCCGTTCGCGCTGAGCACCAGCCCACCCTCTGGATCTGCCCGACGAACGCGCTCACCCCCTGGCACGACGGATGCGGCGCTACGGGACTCGAAGTGCGGACGTACCAGACGCGTCAGATCTTCGAGGAGGGTCCGCGGTTCTGAGTCCGGATCCACCGATTTCCACCTGCTGCGCGACGGCGCGCATCGGTGGATCCGGGTTGAGCGGACGTCCGCACAAGTCGCGAACGGGTCCATCGAAGGGCTGCGCCGACCGATGGCGGAGCGCGTTGATATGAGTGGCAGATCCAGGATTCGAACCTGGGTAGGCATACGCCGACGGATTTACAGTCCGCTCCCATTGGCCGCTCGGGCAATCTGCCGTGCCCCGGTGCCCCGCTGTGGCGGCGCGCTCGGGCGGTCGGAAGAATAGCAAGGCACACGCGGAGACCCGAAACCGCCAGGAGGCAGTCCGATGGCCGACAGCTCGTTCGACATCGTGAGCAAGATCGACCGCCAAGAGGTGGACAACGCACTCGGCCAGACCGCCCGCGAGGTCGCGACCCGGTTCGACTTCAAGGGCACGGGCGCAACCATCGAGTGGCAGGGCGAGCACGCGATCGAGATCAGCGCCTCCGCCGACGACCGGGCGAACGCCGTACTCGACGTCTTCAAGCAGAAGCTGATCAAGCGCAACCAGAGCCTGAAGATCCTCGACGCCTCCGAACCCCGTCAGTCCGGCCAGGTCTCGAAGATCGCGATCGCCCTCAAGGAAGGCATCAGCTCCGAGGACGCCAAGAAGATCTCCAAGCTGATCCGCGACGACGGCCCGAAGGGCGTGAAGTCGCAGATCCAGGGCGACGAGCTCCGCGTCTCCAGCAAGAAGCGCGACGACCTCCAGGCCGTGATCGCGCTGGTCAAGGGTCAGGACTACGACTTCGCTGTGCAGTTCACCAACTACCGCTGATCCGGGCGCGGGGCGAAGCCTCAGCCGGGGCTCACCCGACCAGGACGGACCTCATGGCAGGGACGGTGGCGGCGCCGGAGGCGGGTGTCAGCCAGACCCGCTCACCTTCGCAGAGACCGAGGGCACGGGCATGGGCGCGGGTGATCACGACGGAGACCTCCTGACCCTCCTCGGTGCCCGCGACCAGCCGCACCTCGAACCCGACGCGGGTGAGCCGCAGGATGTCGGCCGGCATGCTGCCGGCGAGGTCCGGCGTCCGGGCGACCTCGATGTCGTGCGGGCGGAGACGGACCTCACCCAGCTGCGTCACCTCCCCGAGGAAACCCATCACGAAGTCGTTGGCGGGCTCGTCGTACAACGAGTCGGGCGTGCCGACCTGCTCGATCCGGCCGTCGTTGATCACCACGATCTCGTCGGCGACCTCCATCGCCTCCTCCTGGTCGTGGGTGACGAAGACGGTCGTCACCGGCACCTCGTCGTGGAGTCGGCGCAGCCAGTCACGCAGCTCCTTGCGGACCTTGGCGTCGAGGGCCCCGAACGGCTCGTCGAGCAACAGCACCTTCGGCTGTACGGCGAGGGCCCGGGCCAGCGCCATCCGCTGGCGCT
>JAICSC010000400.1 GCA_025937085.1 Nocardioides sp. | reverse complement strand
GCGAGGTGCTGGGGGAGTGGTTCAGCCAGACCGCGCCGGGCACGGCCAGGGCCGCGACGGCCGCCGCGGCCGCGAGAGTTGCCGTACGCCGGCGTCGGGCGCGGAGCGTGCGGGCTCGCACTGCCACAGTCTCCAATGGCGTGGACGGGTAGTCGGTCCGCTCGGTCACCTCACGGAGCGATCGGGTCAGCAGGTCCTCTGCCGTCATCGTCCGGCCTCCTCTCCGGTGATCTCGGGATGGTCAGGCAGGGCCGCCCGGAGCGCGGCCAGCGCCCGGCTGCTCTGGGACTTCACGGTGCCGACCGAGATGCCCATCAGGTCGGCGATCTCGGCCTCGGTGAGCTGTTCGTAGAACCTCAGCACGACCACGGCGCGTTGCTTGGGCGGCAGCGTGCAGACGAAACGCCAGACCGCCTCGCGGCTCCCGTCGTACTCGGGAGACGCCGGCGCGGGCTCCTCGGGCACCAGCTCGACGATCTGCTCGACCCGCCGCACAGGTCGTCGCCAGGCGGTGCGGAACTCGTTGACCAGCGCCTTGCGGGCGTAGGCGTCGACGTTGTCGGCGGTGCGGACCTGCTCCCAGCGCAGGTAGAGCCGAGCCAGGGTGTTCTGCACCAGGTCCTGGGCGGAGTGGACGTCGCCGGTCAGCAGGTGCGCGGTGCGCTGCAGCGCCGGCTCGCGAGCCGCGAGCCACGACTCGAAGTCGCGGTCGTCGTGACGCCCGGGGATGTCCATCACGCCTCCGCCCGCCGCCGCGTGCACCATGCGCTCACCATCCTCGTCGGGTGTCACCTCGTGGACGAGAACGGCGCGCGGAGGGTTGCATCGGCGCCGGAGCTGAGCCAACGCCTGGGCCGGGCGGCGGTCAGCGTCGCGGCAGGTTGTACGGCGTGAACTCGTCGGTCGCGGCGACCGGGGTGCCGGCGTACTCGACGATGCCGTCGGTGCCGATCCGGACGATCCCCCACTGGCCGTGCGCGCGCAGGACGCCGAGGAGGTGGTGGTCGTCCTCCCAGGTGAGCTGCGACAGGCTGCGGTGGGCGCCGGGGACGAAGGTCCAGGACCGGACGACCCGGCCGTGGCGCCCGAGGATCGCGAACCGCCGGACGCTCGACCATCGGACCTGCGACCGCTCGGCCAGGACGCGGCGACCGTCGGGGGAGAAGGAGTCGACGTAATAGGCACAGGTCCGGAAGACGCGGTGGCCGTCGGCCCTGAAGGCTCCCCAGCAGGCGCGCCGGTCGGGGGTACGTCGCGACACCAGGCCGAGGACCCGGCCCTCCTGGTTCACGTCGGAGACACGCAGCACCGGGCCGATCCGGTCAACGATTCCGTGCGAGGTCGAGGCCCAGACGTGGCGCCTCGTATTGACCAGGACGGTGCATCCTCCGCCCTCGGGCTGCTGCTCCTGGCAGGTGTCGGCGCCCCAGACGGATCCGATGGTGCGGGCATGGGCGACGCGCGGCATCGTGAGGTGACGGGTCCCTCCGCCTTCGACGACGTGAGGGCGACCGCGATCGCCGAGCCAGGCCACGATCTCGTCGCCGGGCGAGACCGCCAGCCCGAAGTGGTCGACCATCCGCGTGCGGACGGAGCCGGTGCCCGAGACCTGCTGGAGCTCAGGCCCGGCCTCGGTGCCGGCCATGCCGATGGCACCCTCGCCGATCGGCGCCCAGACGCTCCACGTCAGCCGGGGGAGGCGCAGGCTGGTGCCGTCCGGCCGGCGCAGCTGCCAGTTCCCGTCGCCGAAGCTCGGTCTCGAGGCGAAGGCGTAGGCGATCGCGGGCTCGGCCCCGACGGCGAGGTCGGTGATGTCGAGCGGGCGCGGCGCGTCCAGGGTGGCCCGGGGCGCGACGTACAGGTCGTGCGGGTGCGGCCGGTCCGCGGCGTACGACGCGACCGTGGGTGTGGCGGCCAGCGCGAGCGCCAGGGCGGCACCGGACAGCGAGCGCCACCGGGACTTCCTCATGGTCCTGGGACCGCCGCCGACGGTTGAAAGTTGTCGCACACCTGCTCGCGGCCGGCGACGGCTTGCTCTTAGCCTGGATCCGTGGAAGGCCGCCTGCTGCGCGTCACCATGAGGGCACGCTGGCTGCGTTGCCGCCGCTCGACGGACAACCAGTACGCCGTCGCGACGGACGCCTTGCCATCGCACCCTCCTGGCGCCGCTCGCGACGCCGAACCTCCACGGATCCAGGATTAGGCTGCCGTCACCCGTCGCAGCACCGTCGCTGCATCGTCGCCACGTCGTCGTGAGGAGCCTCATGCACCAGGTCCAGGGAGTCGTCGCCCGCGCGAAG
>JAICSC010000381.1 GCA_025937085.1 Nocardioides sp. | reverse complement strand
GACTTGCCGTCGGCCAGGGGCTGGCCGACCTTGCAGTTGTCGCGGTAGACCGCGGTGGCCTTGAGGCCGAGCTTCCACGACTGGAGGTAGATGTCCTCGATCTCCTCGACCGTGGCGGTCTCGGGGAGGTTCACCGTCTTGCTGATCGCGCCGGACAGGAACGGCTGGGCGGCCGCCATCATCCGGACGTGGCCCATCGGGGCAAGGGCGCGGGCGCCCATCGCGGTGTCGAAGACCTCGTAGTGCTCTGTCTTCAGACCAGGCGCGTCGATCACGTGGCCGTGCTCGGCGATGTAGGCGACGATCGCCTCGATCTTCTCCTCGTCGTACCCGAGCTTCTTCAGGGCCCGCGGGATCGTCTGGTTGACGATCTGCATCGAGCCGCCGCCGACCAGCTTCTTGAACTTCACCAGCGAGAAGTCGGGCTCGATGCCGGTGGTGTCGCAGTCCATCATGAAGCCGATGGTCCCGGTAGGTGCGAGCACAGAGGCCTGGGCGTTGCGGAAGCCGTTCTCCTTGCCGAGCTCGACGACGTCGGCCCAGGCCTTCGTGGCCAGCTTGTGCACGCGGGCGTCCTCGAGGGACAGCGTGCGCACGGCGTCGTTGCCCGCCTGGTGCTTGCGCATCACGCGGTTGTGCGCCTCGGCGTTGCGGGCATAGCCGGCGTACGGGCCGACGATCGCGGCCAGCTCCGCACTCCGCTTGTACGACGCGCCGGTCATCAGCGAGGTGAGCGCCGCGGCCATCGAGCGGCCGCCGTCGGAGTCGTAGCCCAGACCCATCGCCATCAGCAGCGCGCCGAGGTTGGCGTAGCCGATGCCGAGCTGGCGGTAGTTGCGGGTGGTCTCGCCGATCGACTCGGTCGGGAAGTCGGCGAAGCAGATCGAGATGTCCATCGCGGTGATGATCAGCTCGACGGCCTTCTCGAACAGCGCCGCGTCGAAGGTGTCGTCGTCCTTGAGGAACTTCAGCAGGTTCAGCGACGCGAGGTTGCACGAGGAGTTGTCGAGCGACATGTACTCCGAGCAGTTGGCCACGACCACACCACCGACGATGTAGGAGTGGTTGCGGGGCTCGGTGAGGTTGTACGTCGTCTCGAAACCGCGGGATTCCCGGGACACCAGTGACACCGTTTCACGCGTGTCGTAGTGGCCGTGCTCATCCACCACGTGCGTCAGGCGCCTCTGCTTGGCGGGCAGGGAGAAGTCGACCTGGGCTGCGTACTCGCGAAGGGATCGACCACTCATCCTCAGGTCGAAACTCGGACCGTTGGAGCCATAGGTGACTTCGGAGCCATCGCGGCGGACGTAGCTGAAGGATTCGGCCTTGGTGCCGGTTTGGTAGATCCGGGCGAACATTCCTAGAGAAGCCATGAGCTCCTGAACGCCAAGCAGCAACTCCTCCGAGCGGCTACCCAACCCGACGTATCGCGTGCCCTTCCTCTCATCGTCGACGACACAGCCGTCGGCGTCGTACAGCCCCCGCAGAAATGAGGTCAGCGCGTCGTCCGGCGCCTCGAAGACCGACTCGGGCACAACCTTCTCGGCCGCTCTGCTGGACGTAACACCCAAGGCCCGGAAAAACGCCACGACGTCGCGCTTCCCTGAGCGGAGCTGGACCGTGCCGTTGGCCTGGAGGCTGGGCTTGGCGTCGAACCCCGTCCAACGTCGCAGCAACTCTTGGTGGCGGGGCATGACGTGCTCGCGGTCGGCCTCCGAGCCATAGACCAACGTGAGCGTGCTCTTGGTGAGGCACCCGTCACCGACCAACCAGCCGAGTAGGTGCGCGAGATCGTCGTCCCACTTCTCAGGCAGGTTCAGGGTCGTCGCGCGGCGGGCCACCCTCAGAGCCGCCTCGGGCAATTCTGAGTGAGCCATCGGGCGAGCGGCGAAGTGGAACGACTTGGTGACCCGGTCGTCCGCACGAAGCTCCTCGGCGTGCACCCAACCGCGGTTTGCGGTCCACACTCTGTGGTTAGGGGTGCAGCGAAGCCTGGACCCGTCTGAGAAGCGGAGCTCGAGGATCTCGTTGGTACCGGTGATCATGTAGCGCACCGTGCGAGTGGCGACGATCCGGTCGGCGGGCTCGGTCTGCGAGGTCGCGTCGTGGGTGTAGACGTCGAACCGCTCACCCTCCGCGGCGCGGCTCACCAGGTCACCGATACGGATCAGCCCCTGGTCGGTCACCACGCGCTGGTCGGCAGGGAAGCACGGGTTGGACGCCGTGATCCGGCCGGTCTCGGGGTTGGTGTGCCAGTCGTTGATGGTGTCGTCGTACTGCAGGCCCGGGTCGGCGCACTCCCACGCCGCCTGGCTGATCTTGTGGAACAGCTCGCGGGCGTCGACGGTCTCGATGACCTCGCCGGTCTTGCGCGCCTTGAGACCGAACGACGTGCCGTCCTCGACCGCGCGCATGAACTCGTCGCTGACGCGGACGGAGTTGTTGGCGTTCTGGTACTGCACCGACGTGATGTCGTGGCCGCCGAGGTCCATGTCGAAGCCGGCGTCACGCAGCGCGCGGATCTTGTCCTCCTCGCGCGCCTTGGTCTGCACGAACTCCTCGATGTCGGGGTGGTCGACGTCGAGAACGACCATCGTCGCCGCGCGACGCGTCGCGCCACCCGACTTGATCGTGCCTGCGGACGCGTCAGCACCCCGCATGAAGCTGACCGGACCGGACGCGGTGCCACCGGAGGAGAGCAGCTCCTTGGATGAGCG
>JAICSC010000227.1 GCA_025937085.1 Nocardioides sp. | reverse complement strand
TGGATCGACCGGTTCGTGGTGCGACGATCGCGCTGGTGGATGAGGTCGCTGAGGTAGATCTTCGGGGCGATCTTCGCGATCGCCAGGGCGGTGTACATGATCGTGTTGATCGCGACGAAGGCCGACAGCACCGCGAACCACGTGTGGTCGAGCGTCGAGTCGGGGAGCAGGATCCCCAGCGGAATGGTGCACATCACTCGCTCACCTCCACGTGTCGGCGGCCCGACCCGCTGTTCTCGGACTGGCCGGAAGGGGTCGCGACGACGTGCTTCCACCGGGCCTGGCTGCCGACGGAGATGTCGAGGACGCCCTTGACGTAGACCAGGTTCAGGAACATCGCGTAGAAGAGCTCCGGGAAGAGCGTCGCCGAGAGGATCCGCGCGCGCCAGCCGCCCTTCCAGACGCTGACGACACGCTCGATCGAGAACACGATGCCGAGGCCGAGCCAGAACGGGAACCAGACCCACGAGTCGAGGGAGATCACCATCAGCAGGATCAGGACGAGGTACGACGAGAGCGCCAGCACGCCGTACCCGATCCCGAGCTGCTGGGCCCAGTAGCGGAAGGTCTGCGGGAGAACGCCGTACTCGCCGAGGTTCTCCAGGGCACCGCGCTGCCAGCGCAGGCGTTGTGCCCACAGCGCCTGCCAGGTCGGCATCACCTCTGTCACGACCGTGCAGTGCGCCGGCGAGACCATCAGCCCGCCCAGGCACTTCAGGGCCAACGTCACCTCGTTGTCCTCGGTCAGGGCGAGGGTGTCGTATACGTCACCGGACACCCCGGGCAGCAGGGAGCCACGGTGCGCGGCCACGCTCCGCAGGGCTCGGGGCCTGAACATCGACGCGGTGCCGGTCAGGACGAAGACGCGGCCCCGGCGGCGCTTCATCTCGCGGGCGTAACGGGTGTACTCGTTGCGCTGGAACTGACCGAGGAGACCCTTGCCCTCCTCGCCGTAGAACAACCCGCCGACCGACATGAGAGCGCGGTCGTCGGTCATCCGGCGGCACGCCGCCTCGAGGAAGCCGTCGTCCAGGGTGGTGTCGGCGTCCATCACCATCACCAGGTCGTTGTCGCCCTGGTCCGGAAGGATCTCGACCAGCGCCTGGTTGAGCGCGCCCGCCTTCTTCTTCTCGTTGCCGCGCGTGGTGAAGACGTCGACGCCGCAGGCGGACGCGATCGCCACCGTCCCGTCCGTGCAGTTGTCGGCGACCACCACGATGCGCTCGGGGTGGTGCGACTGGGCCTGGAGCGATCGGATGGTCTGTCCGATGCACGACTCCTCGTTGTGTGCGGGGATCAGCACGGTCACGGTCACGGGCCCGGCGTACACGCCACGGGTCTCGCGCATCACGACCTTCGGGGCGAGCGGCAGATCGTGGGGCAGGTCGGACCGACGGTCGCGGTTGCCGATGCGGCGCTCCAGGAACGCGACGCCGGCGGCGAACAGCAGAGCCAGACCGAACGCCGCCAGCATCACCCGGGGCGACGGGGCCTGGGTGGCGTAGGCGATCTTCCAGATGCCGAACAGCGCACCGTGGGTGGGACGCGAGCGGGCATCGGGACTCGTGAGCGCGACCGCGACCCCGAGCAGCACGGCGCCCAGGACCGCGCTGCCGAACACCACCACGCCGATCGCCCGGTGGAACCTGCCCATGAGGATGTCTCCCTTCGTCTGCTCGGGAACCGACCGAGGCGGCCGACCAAGCAAGGGCGGTGGGTTCCCGAGCACCTGCGCACCGCGACCTCGAAGACGAGACGGGCCGTGCGTATCCAGTGTCCCTGGGTCGAGGGCGCCCGCCAAGTCACAACGATCGGCGGGGAGTGACGTCACCACGCCGACAGCCTCGGGTCGGAACGTTCACCCGACGGCGACCGAGTCGCGCGGGTAGCGTCTCGGCCAGAGATCGATCCGGGACGGGGGAGGGTGATGACGGAAGCCGCATGGCACAAGGGCTTGCACCAGATGGCGATCGAGGCGGTCGAGCAGACCCTGGCGCCCGGGGAGCAGGTCAGCCTGGTCATCCACGGCGCGAGCAACCAGGCGATCATCGCCACCGACCGGCGGGCGCTGGTCTTCAAGAAGGGCTTCATGGCCGGGGCGTCCTTCGGCTCCGAGCTCACGAGCTGGACCTACCGCAGCCTGGTGGGCGTCCAGATCCACACCGGGATGATGAGCGGTGCGGTCGTTCTCCAGGGTCCCGGGCAGACCGGCACGCGCACGTCGTACTGGAAGGGCAAGGACTCGGATCCGCACATGGCACCGAACGCCATCCCGCTGAACCGGCCCTTCGAACGCGCACAACGGAAGGTTGCCGAGCTGAGTCGCATCATCGACAGGGCCCATCGTCAGGAACAGACGCGTTCGGCGTCAGCACCGGTCCCGGCCCAGGAGTCGATCGCCGACGAGCTCCGCAAGCTCGCCGACCTGCGAGCCGAGGGAGTCCTCAGCGACCAGGAGTTCGCGGACCTGAAGGCCAAGCTCCTGTCATAGCCCACAGCCCGAGCCCTCCCGCCGTACGGCCCCTCACCCGCCGTACGGCACCGTGATGATCTCGAGGTTGTGCCCGTCCGGACCCTCCCAGTAGAGACCGCGGCCGCCATCGTTGGTGTTGATCTCTCCCTCGCGGCGGTGGAACGGGTCGGCCCAGAAGAGCCATCCGCGGTCGACGATCCGTTGCCGGATCTCGTCGAACTCCTCCTCGCCGACCATGAAGGCGTAGTGCTGTCCGTCGGGCGCGCCGTGGTCGTCGGCGAAGTCGAGGGACACGCCGTTGGCGAGCGTGAGGACGCGGAACGGACCGTACGACGTGGGCGGGTCGACCCCGAGGATCTCGGCGAGCCCGTCTGCGGCAGCGACCTTGTCGGTGACGTGGACGATCGTGTGGTTGAGCTCGATGCTCATCGTGCTGCTCCTTCTGTGTGCTTCCCTCCTCCATGGTGCTCCCGCCTGCCGTGCGGGGCGTGTGCCACCTCCCCGTAGCCTGACCGCGTGCTCGACGCGACCGCTCTGCCGGCGAGGAGGGCCCTCGCCCCGAGGTACTGGGGCGTGCACCTGCTCATGCTGGTCGCGGTCGTCGCCTGCGCGCTGCTCGGCCGGTGGCAGCTCGGCGTCTGGCACGCTCACCGGGTCGACGACGCCGCCGCGATCACGCACGAGAAGGCGGTCCCACTGGACGACGTGCTGGGTCGTGACGCGGCCTTCCCCGCGTCCGGCGTCGGCCGGCCCGTGATCGTCACCGGGACCTGGGACCCGGCTCGGACCGTGTACGTCGCGAACCGGACCAGTGACGGTCGGAAGGGGTACTGGGCCATGACTCCGGTGGTCACCTCCACGGGCTCCGCGATCCCGGTCGTGCGCGGCTGGACACCGGCTCCCGGTCGCTCACCCGCACCACCGAGGGGCCACGCGGCGCTGGTCGGGATCCTCCAACCGTCGGAGGACACCGGGGTGACCGACTCCGACACCCACGACGACGTGATCCCGGAGCTGAGCACGACCACGCTGCTGTCGCGCGCGGCGTACGACCTCTACAGCGGGTACGTCGTCGCGACCGACCGGATCGTGCCCAGCGGGATCGACGGGTCCGAGCCCACCCCTGGGACCGAGGGACTCCAACCGGTGACCGCCGAGCACCTCCCCGGCGCCGACGCGGCCACCGCCCTACGCAACCTGCTGTACGCCTTCCAGTGGTGGATCTTCGGCGCCTTCGCGATCTTCATGTGGTGGCGGTGGCTGCAGGAGGACGTGCTCGCACGGCGCTCACCGCAGGGTCGGTAACCTCGGGTCGTGTCGAAGCTCTTCCCCGCCTACCGGGTGCTGGCGATGACAGTGGGCGTCCTGCTCGCCTTCTGCTCACTCGTGGCGCTGCCGCTGAAGTACCTCGCCGCGGACGGCACGAGCGCTCAGCACTTCGGCGACCAGGCCAGCATCATGTGGGTGGCCCACGGCTGGGTCTTCATCATCTACGTCGCGGTGTCGTTCCTGCTCTGGCGACAGACCCGGTGGTCCCTGCCGTTCGCGATCCTGGTCCTGGTCTCGGGCCTGATCCCGTTGGTGATCTTCTACGTCGAGCGCGTGGTCACCCGCCGGATCCGCGCCGAGCACCCCGAGCTCGCCCACGCAGGCGTCGGCCCCTGACGACCATGACCCCATGACGACGGCGTTCGTGCTCGGGGGCGGGGGTGTGCTGGGCGCCGCCGAGGTGGGGATGCTGCGGGCGCTCTTCGAGATCGAGATCACCCCCGACCTCGTCCTCGGCACCAGTGTGGGCGCCTTGAACGGCGCGATGGTCGCGCGCGAGCCGACACCAGCCGTCATCGACCGGCTGACCGCGCTCTGGCAGGACGCCAGCACCGCCCAGGCGATCTCGGACCGGCCGTTCCAGACCGTGCGCCGCGCGGTCACGACCGGCACGCACCTCTACTCGGCGGCATTCATGCAGCAGCGGCTGGCGGCGGAGTTCGGGGAGACGACCTTCGAGCAGCTCGCGGTTCCGCTGCAGGTCTGTGCAGCCAGCATCGAACGCGCCGCCGAGCACTGGTTCTCGACCGGCCCACTCGTGCCGGCGATCATGGCCAGCGCCGCCGTCCCCGGGCTGCTGCCGCCGGCCGCCGTCGACGGCGAGCACTTCCTCGACGGCGGCATCGTCAACTCCATCCCGCTGGGTCGCGCGGTCACCCTCGGCGCGGACCGGGTGTTCGTGCTCCAGGTCGGCCGGATCGACCGGCCGCTCCGGCCTCCGCAACGACCCTGGGAGGTGGCCCGGGTGTCGTTCGAGATCGCTCGGCGTCATCGCTTCGCGCGCGAGCTGGCCGAGGTGCCCGATGATGTGGAGGTGCACGTGCTCCCCGCGCGCGGCACCTCGGCTCGGGACGACTCGCTGCTCGCACACCGAGACTTCTCCCGGGTCCGGACCCGGATCGACGCCAGCTACGTGGCGTCGCAGGCCGACCTCGCGGGCCTCGGGTGAGGATCCGGTCGGCCGTGACCTGGCTGGTCCGGCGGCTGGTGGTCGCACCGGCCCTGATCGCACTGGCGGTCGCGCTGTGGGTGCTCCTCCCGTTGTGGCTGATCGTGGTGGCGGCCCTGGCCCCGGTACTCCCGGGCCGGTGGCGACTGCTGCGCCTCCTCTGGCTGTTGGTGGTCTGGGTGACGGCGGAGAGTCTGCTCCTGGTGATCCTGCTCGGATGGTGGCTCGCTGCGGGCTTCGGCCGCCGCATCCGCACGCCGTACTGGGAGGGCGTGCACTACGACCTGGTGCAGGGCCTGATGTACGTCGTGTTCCGCGAGGCACGGCGGGTGCTCGCCCTCCGGATCGAGACCGAGGGCGGACCGTCAGGGTCTGCGGAGCCGCCCCGGACGACCCGTGCGAACCGGGCAGCGCGTGCGCGGGCAAGCCTCTTCCCCGGTCGGCCGCTGATCGTCGCCTGCCGGCATGCCGGCCCCGGCGACTCCTTCACGCTGATCCACGCCCTGATGCACTGGTACGACCGCGAGCCACGCGTCGTACTGAAGGACACCCTGGCCTGGGACCCGTCGGTCGACGTCGTCATGCACCGCATCCCGGCCCGCTTCGTCTCGACGGGGAACAGCCGTCGGGACTTCGAGGGCCAGATCGCCGATCTGGCCCGCGGCCTCGACGCCAACGACGCGTTCGTGATCTTCCCCGAGGGCGGCAACTTCACGCCGGAGCGTCGGCGGCGCGGCATCGAGCGGCTCCGCAGGCTCGGCCTCGAGCGGATGGCACGCCGGGCCGAGCGGATGAGGCATGTGCTGGCCCCGCGGCCGGGTGGACTGCTGGCAGCGCTCGACGCCGCACCCGAGGCGGACGTCGTGCTGGTGGCGCACACCGGACTGGACCACGTCCTGAGCGTCCGCGACGTGTGGCGCGAGCTGCCGATGGACAAGGTGATCGTGATGCGTTGGTGGCGGGTACCACGCGGGGAGATCCCGGCCGAGCGCGAGGCGCAGATCGAGTGGCTGTTCGGCTGGTGGGAGCGGATCGACGCCTGGGTCACCGACAACCGGCCGCAGGAGCTTCGG